>NZ_JRPQ01000109.1 GCF_000762405.1 Hoylesella timonensis S9-PR14
CGTTTGCCTATTGATTTTTTCTATTTTGCAGATTTTCAATGGTCGTTTTTTGGTAAAATGATAGGACAAAAATGTCTCTACTGTCTTATCAAAAATGATAAGAAAGCAAGCAAGAAATGATAGACGGATTGTTATAAAACTACCTCAGAGAATTTCTTTTCACCATAAATATACCCAAGCGATGAGTGTGGTTGTATCGATCCAACGAGCGTAGCGTGTACATCCCTTCGGGGAGCGTGGAGATATCAGCATATTTCCCTTGATAGACACGGGTGGTAATCATCGTTCCTTGCAATGATTCTATGAGTACAAAAGTGGCATCCAATGTCTGTCCCTTTGCTGGGAGTTCCACGTGTTTGCCATCACAATAAAGTAGTCGTGTGGTAGCCCTTACGCTTGCATCGTTGCCTTTGTGCGATTGTATGGCATCACTTTCGTTGCCGTATCTATCCATAGCCGTGACCGCATAAGCCAGTTTTGTAGCCTTGGGCAGTTGTAGGGTAGTGCTTTGTACACGAGTAGCAATCAGGTTACGAGCATCGTGGATATCCACAGGAACCTGTCGGCTGGCATAAATGTTATAGACAAGGTAAGGCGCATTGCTTCGATCTTTGGCACCCGCCCACGATAGGGTAGCTGTCTTTTCGTCCCACTTCAGTTGTGTGGGTGGTAGCGGCGGGGTGGCATATTGCCATGTCATTGCGGGAATGAGGGCAGGATAGCGACAAAAATCGTTGGAAGCAAAATCGTATATTCCTTTCACGTTATCGGTTAAAAACTTGCCTCGGAAGTAAGCATGCCCCATGCCAAACTGTCTTATCACTTGCATTTCTTGACTAATGACTTGTAAGGGCCAGTTGCGTTCGGTAGGAGACATGAAATAAATTCCTAATCCTGGTACAATCATCCGCCCGTGACTCTCTTCTTTCCAGTTGAGTGCAAAGGGATAAAACTGGTCGCCCTTAAAATACATCATGGGATAGAGCTGGTCCATCAGTCCTTCTTTTAACCACGCTTGCGCATTTTGGCACACTTTAGAATAGGCATTCCAGCCACGACTCCAATATCTGGGCAGATCATTGTATTTGCCAATCGGCGAACAACTCATTTTTACCCAGGGCTTCAATCGTTTTACTCGGTCGTGAATGGCTTGTACGATATTCGTGATATGCTGGCGGGCGGTGGCTCTATTGATTTGGATGCGCCATGTTTCGGGATATCTGATATAATCTAAATGGATGCCGTCAATATCGTAATTACGGGTGATTTCTTCACAAAGATTTGCTAAGTAGGTGGCAGTCTGTGAACTTTCAGGATTCATATAGCCCTCGTCTTTATCCTTTTTTATCATGTTAGGATATTTCCTTTGTAAAGATTTACAGCCTAAACCTCTCCATTTTCCAACGGGTATGGTGACAATCCACGCATGCAGTTCCATGCCACGCTGATGACATTCGTCGATGATAAATGCCAAGGCATCATACCCCGGAGATTTTCCAGGTATGCCAGAGAGACACCCGTCCCAAGGCTCATAAGCAGAAGGGTAAATCACTGTTCCTCGAACTCGAGTCTGTAGCAGTACGGTGTTAATACCTGCACGCTGATATTGGTCTAACAACATGCGTAATTCTTGTTTCTGCCGTTCTATTGTATAGGTTGTTCGAGCATAGGTATGTGGCCAGTCCAATCCTCCAATCGTCGTGAGCCAAACAGCTCTTACTTCGTATTTAGGAGAAAAAGAGAGAGAGTTTTGTAATGAAATCTTGTTGGGTTGAGCATATATAAATAATGTGGAAAAGCTCCACATCAGTATCCATAAAAATCGTTTCATCCAGTTTGTTGCGTGAAATTTAATATTGCTCACAAAGATACTTATATTTTTTTAGTTTTCAAATATATTGTGTACTTTTGCAACATATACCTAAAAGGTTTGCCTTTACATGATTTGTGTGTACTTCAAGTTTTCATCTTTGACAAGCAGATGAGGTACTCGGCAGAAGAAAGCATGGTGGGCAACGTGATAGGTAAAATGACAGACGATAAAAAAATAACAATAATAACGTAATTGAGTAAAGATGAAAAAGCTGATTACAATGATTGCAGCACTGCTCTTGACCTTGACAGCAAGTGCACAGTTTGAACAAGATAAAGTCTACATTGGTGGCGCATTGAGTGGATTTAATCTGAGTTACAGCGGTTTGGATAAGTTTAACTTTGGTGCACAGGCGCATGCAGGTTATTTAGTAGAAGACAACCTCATGCTATTGGGAACTGTGAACTACCAACACAATGGTAACGAAACGGTGCCTGATTATATTTCCGCAGGAGTAGGAGGGCGTTATTACATTGTTCAGAACGGAATCTATTTGGGTGCTAACTGCAAATTTGTGCATGCGTACCATAATTACAATGATGTCATGCCTGGTATTGAGGTGGGCTATGCGTATTTTCTTAGTCGCACGGTAACGGTAGAACCCGCTATCTATTATGACCAGTCGTTAAAAGATCATAGCAATTATTCCACGATAGGATTTAAGTTAGGGATAGGCGTTTATTTGTAAATGGAGCAGCAATATCCTTCGTTACTCCTCGAAAAAGCGGTTAGTGAATTTGCAAAGCTCCCTGGGATAGGACGGAAGACAGCCTTGAGATTGGTGCTGAACATGCTTCGGCGGAATGTAGAAGAAGTGGAGCAGTTTGCACAGGCTATCTCAACGATGCGCCACGATGTGAAGTACTGTCGCCAATGTCATAACATCAGCGATACAGATATTTGCCCGATTTGCGCTGATCCTCGTCGAGACGCATCTACGATTTGCGTTGTGGAGAACATCCAAGATGTAATGGCTATTGAGAATACCATGCAATATAGAGGACTGTACCATGTGTTGGGAGGACTAATTTCGCCCATGGATGGGATTGGTCCCGACCAGTTGGAAATTCAATCTTTGGTTGAGCGAGTGGAAACTGGCGGCATTTCAGAAGTCATCTTAGCACTCAATTCTACCATGGAAGGCGATACTACCAACTTTTATATCTCTCGTAAACTGAATAGTTCAGAGGTTAAGCTAACGGTGATAGCACGAGGTATTCCTATAGGTGATGAACTTGAATATACCGATGAAGTTACTTTAGGGAGGTCCATACTCAATCGCATTCCTTTTGAGCGTTAATATAGATGTATGACTTCGTTCAAAACGTGCGCTTAGGTCTTTTTACAAAATCATCAAATAAAGAGTATATGAAAGAATTAAATCGTGTACAAAAAAAGTTGCTGGCACAGTTTTTTGTACCGTTGATATTGGCTTTGGGACTCATTGTCTTGTTTGAAACAGAAACATTGGTACCTGGTGCTTGTACTGAGCAAAGTCAGACGGAATTTATTTGGTTGTCTGTCATGGAAATAGTGACTATCTGTTGCATTCCTCTTTCTTTACGATTGTTTAAGTTCAAAAAGATACAAGCAGCTTTGCAGCACCCAGCGACATCGCTAAAAGCACTCCTCGTTTGGGGAAGTTGCCGACTTGCAATGCTAACAATCCCCATGCTCGTTAATACCATCTTGTATTATCTTTTCATGAAAGTGGCATTTGGGTATTTGGCTATCATTCTCTTTCTTTGTTTATTTTTTATCTTTCCTTCAACCAAGCGTTGTATGCAGGAAACAAAAGATGTAAACCAAAACGATTAAAAAATACGAATGCATACTTTAGAACTATCTGTCATCATCGTCAACTATAATGTAAAATATTATGTTGAGCAATGTCTTGTCTCTTTGCAACGGGCATTACAGGATGTTGAAGCGGAAATCTTGGTCGTTGACAATGCTTCGCAAGATGGTTCAGTAGCGTATTTGAGTGACAAATTTCCGCATGTTACCTTTATCAGCAACAATCATAATTTAGGTTTTGCACGTGCCAATAACTTGGCTATTCGACAAAGTAGGGGGAAATATGTCTTGTTGTTAAATCCTGATACCATTGTGGGTGAAGACACTATCCGGCAACTTGTTGACTTTATGGACGAGCAATCGAAGCTCGGTGCAGTAGGGGTGAGGATGATTTCTACGCAAGGTAGCGATGCAAAAGAATCAAGGCGTGGCATTCCTACGCCTTTAACAGCCTTTTACAAGATGTGTGGGCTGTGTGCAAAGTACCCTCAACACAAACAATTTGCACGTTATTATTTAGGACATTTGCCTTGGGACAAACCTGCCGAAATAGAAATCGTGAGTGGTGCTTTCTTTGCCGTTCCCCGTACTTCTTTAGAAGATATCGGTTTGTTAGATGAAGACTTTTTTATGTATGGCGAAGATATTGATTTGTCATACCGACTTTTGAAGGGCGGTTATCACAATTGGTATTTGCCTTTAAGAATACTTCATTACAAAGGAGAAAGTACACAGAAGTCTTCTTTTAAGTATGTTCATGTCTTTTATGAAGCGATGCTCATCTTTTTCCAAAAGCATTTTGGAGGAATGAGTTTGTTTCTTAGTTTACCTATAAAGTTGGCTATCTACTTTAAGGCAATCATTGCCTTAATCCAAATGCAAATAGGCAAGACAAGGAAAAGTTTGGGATTGTTCCATCCACAGCGATATACGCCTCCTTTTTATATCTTTATTGGCAGTAGTGAGTCGATGTTGAAATGCCAGAAAATTGCTGAAAGAAA
Source organism: Hoylesella timonensis S9-PR14 (assembly GCF_000762405.1). GTDB lineage: Bacteria > Bacteroidota > Bacteroidia > Bacteroidales > Bacteroidaceae > Prevotella > Prevotella timonensis_A. The sequence continues at coordinate 4,672 of NZ_JRPQ01000109.1, forward strand.
AGGATTGAAAGCCAAATTTATAGTAGCCACAGCAGCAGAATACCCTGAAGGACATCTTGCATTTGAGTTACCACAAGCATCAGAGGTATGTGTTGTTTATGATATCTCGGCTTATACATTTAATCAAATATTCCATATATTTTCAAAAGGTTCACAATCTCATGTTCATTTAGGTACATTCAATCCCATGAACGAAATCGTGATTACTCCTTCTGAAATATTAAAATAAAACGTTGCTTAGCGCTTATGGCAAATGTTGTTTTGAGGGCGATGGAGCCAGAAGATTTAGACTTGCTCTATCAAATAGAAAATGATACAAAGCTTTGGAACATTGGATTGACGAATGTTCCGTATTCTCGTTACGTCTTACACGATTATATTGCCACGTCCTCTGGTGATATTTATACCGATAAACAAGTAAGGTTAATCATTGAAAACGAAGAACATCAGACGATTGGGTTGGTGGACATCATGAATTTTAATCCTCAAAACAGAAGAGCAGAAATGGGGATTGTGGTACAAGAAGCCTTTAGACAGAAAGGGTATGGAAAGGATGCCATACAGAAAGTGATGAGATATGCCAAAGAGGTTCTTCATTTGCACCAATTGTATGTCGTGGTCAACTCTTCACAGAAGCTCACCATCGGACTGTTTCTTCGCATGAGATTCAAAGAAACCTGCCAACTCAAAGATTGGTTGTATGATGGTGAGTTGTACCACGATGCCACTTTATTGCAATGTTGTTTATCATCCGAAAACAAGTAGAGCAATATTTGTAACTACTTGTGAGATAAAAGGTTCTCTGTTCTTTTTACTCAACCATCTTTCATTTCATAAGTTTCTTGTTGTAGGGGTCGTTCCTTTGGTAATAAAATAGTATTTTTGTAGAAGTGCGATTCATGGCTGAATTGTATATCTATTTATTACTAAAGATTATTTTTAAGCATGTTGAAGAAACTCATTTGTTTATTATTGATTGGATGTTATTTTCCAACACTATATGCACAAACCGTGTGGTATCATCCACAAGAACAAAAGGACATGCCGATAAGCGGAAGAGGCTGGGGCAATGAAACCGGAAAAACGTATCATCGTTTTCCCATTCGGTTTAAGAAAGAGGTACGTGAAACGCTGTGGAACCTGTCTGAAAACAGTAGTGGACTTTATATTGACTTTACAACAGATGCTACTGACATCGCTGTGAAATATACGGTTACATGTCCAAAGATTTAAACAACGTAGGTACAATGGCTACCAGTGGTATTGACCTTTATCGAAGGAATGCGCAAGGTAATTGGAATTTCTGTTCTTGTTTTGGCTCATTCAATTTTGGTAACAGCGTCTCAGACACCATCTCTTATCATTATCAAAACATGATTGGGGAAAAAGACAGTGCTGCCACATTCAGACTTTATTTACCTCTTTATAACACGGTGTCGTCTCTACAAATCGGCATACCAGCTAATAAGCACCTTACTTTCGCGCCCATCAACTCATCGAATCCCATAGTTGTCTATGGAACATCTATTGCGCAGGGTGCTTCTGCATCTCGCCCTGGCATGTCATGGAGTAACATTTTACAACGCAAACTTGATATTCCTGTATTTAATCTTGGCTTTTCGGGAAATGGAAGATTGGAGTCAGAAGTCTTTCGTATCATGGGAGAGTTGACGAACGCCCGTCTTTTTATTATCGACTGTATTCCGAACATGGATTCTCCCGAGCGTGTGGATAGCATATATCCACGCATAATAGCTGGTGTTCGCTATCTACGCTCCAAGACTTTGGCACCCATACTATTGACAGAGCATTGTGGATATAACAATAGCTTGACACAGAAAGGATTACGGGAACAAGTCCTTAAAGCCAATAGTCTGTTGTATAAGGCTTATATGGAATTAAAACGTCAAGGCATAAAGAACTTAGAATATCTTACAGCCAATGAAATAGGAATCATTAATGACAATGACAGTCAAATAGATGGAGTACATGCAACGGACATCGGCATGAGACTTTATGCCAATGCTTATATAAATAAGATACGTTTGATGCAGGAGAATAAGAGCAAATAACGAAGATTCTTACCAGTTGTCAATGAAAGTCAGACGGAGTATATACGTATGTAGCGCTGTGCTTGAATCATTCGCAAGTTAATGTAGTACATCAGTGCAAGACGCACCATAGGTACAATCTGGGAAAATGCAAAGTTTCTTTTGATGCTTCTTGAGAGGACGGTGATTAGCAAATTGGCAATTAATAAAAGTTTTACCGGACAGCATTTATTATATATTGATATTCTTTAGTTTGATTATTCTTAAAATCCTTGAAATCACTCTTTTGGGAATGTGTGACCTACAGAGTTTGTTAGTATACTTTAAGGGATTAACTAAAATTCATTTGTTAAGTGACAATAAATAAAAGAAACATCAGTGACTATTGCTGAATAGTTACTCAAATTAGACAATTTCATTAAAAAAACAGAAAAATCAGGCTCCTTGTTTATTTTAATGTGAATATTATGACGTAAATTTAAAGATATTTATTAAATTTGCGCCTAACATTAATTTATTTGCAATGGAGAAGCTTAATAGAATCAAGGGTGCTTTAGCTGATGCCGGCAAAACCAATATATGGCTTGCTGAACAAATTGGACGTGACCCAGTGACGGTCTCAAAATGGTGTACTAACACCAGTCAGCCAGATTTGCAAACTCTGGCAAAAATTTCAGACCTGTTAAACGTAGATATTCGAGAATTGTTAATTAAAAGGAAATAATTATATTCTAATGGCTTTGGATTCAATAGTTGAGTTAACCGTTGGTGACGTTGTAAAGGCAACAGTAAAGCAAATTCTGAAAGACTATGCAATAGTGTCTTTTGGCGACATCATGGCTTACTTGCCCTCATCCGAATATTCTTGGGGAAGAGATAATAACCTAAAGAATAAATTGAAGTTGGGTATGGAGTTAAACGTTGTTGTTATACAGATAACAGACAAAGGCGTTATGGTGAGTATTAAGAGGATGTCTAAGGATCCGTGGTTAGATGTAGAGACCCTATATCAAGTTAATCATCAAGCCAAAGGTAAGATAACAAAATTGCAAAGTTATGGAGCTTTTCTCGAATTGCCAAGCGGAATTCAAGGTCTTCTTCACAAAAAAGAAATGTCTCTTGATGGAACGAAAAAACCGAGTGAAATTGTATCTGAAGGACAAGAAATAGATGTAATTATTACTTCAATAGAAAAAGCTGACCGAAAAATGTCTTTCTCAATCAAGCCTTTCTTGAACTAACCCTTTGAAGAATGATGAAACAGAATCTACATATTCAATCTGAATTGATACTCAATCATATTGAACTGACAGACGAGGATTTGTCAGAGCTTCCACCATATCCAAAAGTCGAAGAAACAAAGGTTCAACCGAGATTCGTTGGAATTGTATGTAGATGCCGTTCTTTGGACAACTACGCATTTGTAGTAACCAATATGTGTGGCATCAACAGTACATCAACTCCATATTCTCCAGTCCAGCTATATTTGGAAAAAAGCCAGTGGAAGGACGTAACCTATTTAAAAGAGGATATGTGGATTACCTTTGAACTTAAAAAACAGCCCAATCGAGACAGACATGCAGCAATTAATGCAAAATGTCTCTCTTCGACAAGTGATGACTATAATATTTGCAGGAATTACTTAGGCCGCTATGATAAGATTTACGGAACCGTTAATGGAAAACGTTTCAGTGAGTCTATCCTTTCTGTTGTTGTTGAGAGTTTTTTTAAGAAATCTGAAGGTCGTCAGTTAGTACTTTCTGATTTGTACCAAAGGAAGTCGCTCGATCCTAGAGAATGGGAACTTCTGCTATCAAATATGACGACAGAAGAGCGTGATTCTTTTACATTTAATACTGACGTAATTGAACCAACTGCAGTACTTAGGGTGACTTTGTATAAATACCTTAACTCTATAGAGTGGATTAAAAATTCATGTATCATTGACGCCCTTATGTCAAGCATAGGCTCACATCATATCATTGAGTTGTTGATGGAGAGTTTTAAATCTGAAGCTGACAAGCATGAGTGGATTGATTATGTGATTAATAGTGGTAAAACTTCTGACAAATTATTCGCAGAACTCTATTTAATGACAAATAGTATTGATATTTTTAATAGAATAGCTGACAAAAGTTGTGTCTCTTCGCTAATATCAAAGGATAAAGATAAAATTAAAGATTATCTTCTTTTTTGTGTGTCAATCATGGGCAAAACAGAACTAGACTCTGTTGTTGACACATTTGATGTAGATGTGTTGATTGATGCCCTAAAGCTCATGAGTGATGATGAGAGACTTAAATTTGTATGCAGTCTTTCTGATGAAAAGGCCTCCAAACTTGCTTCAGACAAACGTTTTGAAGATTTTGACCTGACAAATAGATTGATGTCTATTGAAGAAGGTAGACGCATTCTTTTAAATGATTTATATGTAAGAAAATGCAATGACTATAAAGAATGGGATAATTATTTGTCACATCTTAGTGAAAGTGAACTCCAATCTTTTGTGTTAGATACTAAGTGCATTAAACCAACCGCTGAATTAAGATTTTGCCTTTTCAAATACACGAAATTGTTAGATTGGCTTAAACACCCAAGCGTTATTTCTATGATTGGTAAGCAAAACACTGAATCGGAAATAACTCTAAAACAGATTATTGATAATTTCGATAACGAAGAGGATAAAAAAGAATGGGTTATTTACGCAAAAGACAGTTCTATTTCTAGTGAAAATCTAATAATAGAATTATTTTATTTAACTGGAAGTGTTGATGCTTACCATGCAATTGAGAATAAATCTATCATTTTAGAGCACATGAACGAAGCTGGGGTTCTTGAAGTAAAGAAATTCCTGAAATTCTGTTATGTTAATCTGAATGAAGAAGATTTTAATAATGTCATTAATGGCTTAACGTATGATAAATTTCTTGGTGGATTAAAAAAAATGTCCTCTGACGATAGTTATCAGTTGGTAAGTCGTTTGCCAGAAGATAAGGCAATAGAAATCGTCACAAGCGAGGATTTCAAAGGAAGTAAGCTGTTTACGTCTTATATTGGTCAGAAGTGGGATTCGATTAAATGTAATATGCCATATTGTGTCTTTGATCTTGAATCTGACGGTGATTCTATAAGGGAATTTGCATTCTATGCGGAAGATAATATGAGGCCATACACTGGAGAGGATCAAATAAATTCGTTATTCAGAAAGCTAAAGAAATCACCAATTATTGTAGGTCATAACATCAAACTTTGGGATTTACCGATCCTTAATAAAAAAGGGTTGCAAATTCCAGATAGCACTTTCGTATGGGACACTCTTGAAATAGAAATACTTTTAAATCCATGTCGATATGCATACTCTTTGCATACAGAGCACAATGCTGAAGCAGATACAAAATTAACCAACGAACTATTCTGGAATCAGCTTTATAGATTATCTACTGATGAACGCCTCGTTGAACAACTGCGGGATGTTCTTCCTGATAATATCGGAACTATAATTAATTCTTTGCGTGTTGATTATTTCTCGGAATATTTTAGAACTACAGCAAATCTTGAACGTCAGTTCTTCCAAGAATTGCGTCCAATATCTGACACGTTAATAAAGAAGCTGAATCAAATAGCTGTAATTCCAGAATCTGAAGCGACATTATTAATTGCTCCAAGTAATTTATGGTCACGTTTGGCTCAATATATACCATTATCATTCCCTGGTTCAAAAATAAGTAATGCATATAAGAGTATAGACATCAACATACTTAAAGACAAACAATTCAAGGATGTTATTAAACAATGCATTCTTGAACGGTTTTGTGTGGTGTCACGTACCCCAGTGCTTGAAAATCTTGCTCAATACCTTCGAGTAGTTGATACGGAAAGTAATAAACTTTCGTTTACCGAAGATGAATTGCAAGATTATCTGTGTCACTATAATAGTCATATTGATTGCATTGATGTTACTTCTTTTGAGGATGAAGATATCCTTTCTAAGGACTATAAACACATTTTCATTATTGGCACGGAGTTAGAAGACAGAGTTCATAAATGTAAGGTATGTGAAAACAAAACATTTGCTGATTTAATAGCATGTGGAAGTAAGCTTCCTTTCACTATGGCTTCAACTAATTTTGCTCCTGTCAAAGGTGACGAAATAAGAAAGCTGGGTATAACCAAACCAGAACTTGCTGCGAATATTTGGGCGGAAAGAGAACAAAATGGTCAATTTGCTTTTTATTTGAATTATCAATATCAAGCTTATAGAAAACGGTTCTTAGACCATTTCAAAACTAAACCACAAGTTTTGAAGTGGGCGTTCTCGGGAAAGGATTATGGCCATATAAACTTGACTCAGGTTAGTAGAAAACGTACTGCTGATATGGTGATGCGCGTTAATAGTTCTACTACTCAAAGAAGTAAATACTGGTTGTTCCAAATCGCTTTGTTGAACAAAATACATGAAACGAATAGAGAACTCCCTATAGTATATGTTGTTAATGACAAGAAAGAAATTGAGAGGCTTACTAAATATGCAGCATCTCAAGGATTCTTTATTCCCACAAATGGTAATGGTTTCCGCAAACTCGAATATATAGGCAGCCATTCAAATGGAATGGTAATAATTACCAAGCAAGAATTCATAGATGGTGTAGGCTCATATAGAACTGATAAACCATTCTGCTATGTTTGGGATAATATGGACATAGATAGGTACATGTTAATGTGGGATAAACTTCCGTTTGATGACGATTTGGAAGAAGATGCAGATGATGAACGTGATGATAAAGTTCATCATACTACACCACGTCAATGTATTCATGCAGCTTGGCCTATTTATGAGCACTATTGTTCGTTGGTAATGGCAAATAGTGAAGCTACACAATTCTATATTATAGATCCACATTTTGATGACTATGAGGATATTGCGAATAGTTGTCAAGCCCAATCTTTCAAGGTGACTCTATGGGAAACTAATAGTGATTACAATGAAGCCCTTGAAAACTCAGGTCTATATTTCGATGATAGTAGAGGTAAAGAAGAGGATATAGACACAATAACAGCTATTGAGTTAATCCGCAAACATTTTATTGGTGATTATCAATGGAAACCTACACAGGAAGAAGTACTTCCGTTTATGTGGGAAAAGAGAGGAGACTGCATTGTTTCAATGCCAACTGGTGAAGGAAAATCTGTATGTTTCCAAGGACCGGCACTTTATAGAGCTTCAATTACCAAAAAACTTTCATTGGTCATAACACCTTTAAGGGCTTTGATGCAAGACCAAGTTGAAGATTTACATAAAAAAGGATTTGCAACTAACGTTGATTATCTAAGTGGCGACCGCCAGCGACCAGAGGTTGAAAACATTTACCGCAAACTACGTTCTGGTGAAATTGCACTATTGTATATAACCCCAGAAAGATTCCGTGTTAAGTCATTTATGAATGTCTTGTTCCAACGTATGGAAATGGATGGCGGTCTGGAGTATATCATTTTTGACGAAGCTCATTGTATTTCACAATGGGGACAAGAATTCCGTCCAGATTATAGGAATGCTGTTTTAACTTGCATAGAACTAAGAAAGCAATTCGATTTTATGTTCGCTTTGTTCTCTGCTACTGTCACAACACAAGTGGAATCAGATATTCGTTCTTTCTTGCCCGATATTCAAAGATTGGGACAAACTGCAGAGGATTATAATCCAATACGCCAACATATTGGAATTTCATTTGCTTTAACCGAGCATGAGGACGAAGCAAGAATTGGTGAGATTGTACAATTTATAGAAGATAAGCAGATAGATTTTTCATTAAGTTGTATGATCGTATTCTGTCGTACACATAGACAATGTGAGGAAACTGCTGATGCTTTGTCTGAATTAGCATTAAGATCTTCTCCTGGAAGTATATTGAACAAATGTATAGATAAAATAGGTTTTTATCATGCAGGTCTTGATGCTGATTTGCGAAATGATGTTTACGAACAGTTTAAGCGTAAAGAAGGTGTAGATCCACTTTACATTCTTTGCGCAACAAAGGCATTTGGTATGGGAATGGATATACCTAATGTCCATTATATAGTTCATTATAGTCCTCCTTCTGTTTTGGAAGATTATTTGCAGGAGGTTGGTCGTGCTGGACGTGATGAAAAGCAATATAAATTGGCGTTCGAGGATGGAAAAGAAAAAATTCCAGCCCTGTGTTTAACGTCAAAAGAAGACTTTAGAAAACTAAAAGAACTGTTAGTTAAAAGTCAGATGAGCTGGTCTAATTTGACCGATGCCAAGGATAAAATTGTTGAATATATAAAGCGTTTCCAAACTATTGAACAAACAAAAAAAGAACCAATTGTTGTTCCTTTTAGCGTTTGGGTCAAGAACGCAGAAGACTTTAATGATACTACAGCTTCAAGATTAGCTTTCCATTGGTTAGATCATATCGGATATATTAAACAACGTTATCTGTCACAGGCATGTCTTGACATTACTGTTAATGACAATGGAGGTAGGTCTTCATCATTAAAGCGGAATCCAGTATATTTATATTTGGAAAAGAATGCTCAAATAAAAGGTCAGCGTTCACTTGTTTCGATGAACGAAATGAGGAATAGCTTACGTATGTCTATGTCAAAGATTATGAATCAAATAATCTTATGCATGGAAGGTGGATTATTGGATTTAAATGAGACTATGAACTGTAAACTAGTTCCTCGCAGATTTTGTGAAGCCACCTTTATGGTGAAACATGATAGAAACGATTTCGCCTTGCACATTGTGTTTGATGGTTTAAGGAATCTTCTTTCTGATTGCAAACAAGGCAAGGTTAGAATGATTGACCAAAACGAGCGTGAACACATATATAAGCATTTAATGGATGATGTAATATATGATGATATCTATGATGACAATGGCGTTAAATATATGCCATGGAAAGCCGAATTTGACAATCCTCCAAGGTTAGCTGTCACTAAATATGATACTTTTAGAAAAAACATTTTAAAGCGCATGGGTAGTCAGATGTTTACTCTCCTAAATTATCTTCCCATGGTTAGCTATAAAGTTGAAAATCTTGAAGATGATATTATATGCCAAATAAAGCTTAAAAATGACGAATGGCCAAACTATCTCGAACAATTAGAGAGAGATTGCCGTACAATGATAAAATATGTTGTCGAGAAACCGGAAGAGTTTTGTTGGGCAAGAGTGATAATAGATCTTGGATGGAGTAAGAAAGGATATAGATATTTTGAGGATCTACTCTCTATCCTATATCATCTTGCATATGTTGAGCATTCTCCACTTGTTCAAAGTGGAATAGAGATTCTTGCTACAGAATCTACCGAATCTGAAATACCAGAAGGACTTTCAGAAGAATCCAACATGTTTGCATATCGTAAAGAATTTGACGATAATGAGAAGATAAAGAAAGTACGCCTATCTTGCATGGATATCTTTACAAGTGTTGATGAAAAAGAGCAAGGTACTTTTATTCAAAGATATTTCCAGAGCAAGGACTATGAGGACTATTTAAGTCTTGCTGGTGATTATGTTCCTGATGGCTCAGACATAATGTCCGAGTTGACAGAAGAAGCTCTCAAAGCAGAAGAAGCAAAGTTGGAAAACAATGAGGATCAGAAATGTATTTATGAGCAACCTACGAATAAAAATGTTAATGTTCTAGCTGGTCCTGGTGCAGGTAAAACTCATGTCCTTACCTTACGATGTGCGAGACTCATCTACAAAGAACATGTAGATCCATCTCACTTGCTTGTGCTCGCATATAATAGAGCTGTCGTTGTTGAGTTGCGCAATCGCCTGAATAACTTATTTACAAAATTAGGAATGAGCAGAATTGCTCATCAACTTAACGTGTACACATTCCACGCATTAGCTAAGAAATGTCTAGGAAAGAAACTTGATGGCATATCAACGGAAATGTGGGAATATGAGTTCTTTAATTATTTGAGTAAGAACGTTAAAGATTTTAAGGCTCGTTTCCCTAACATCGAATATGTATTAGTGGACGAATTTCAGGATATCACCACAGTCCGTCTGGACTCCCTGCTTCGTATTCACCACATATTTAGAAATGCAAAGTTCTTTACTATTGGTGATATAAATCAAAGTATTTATGGCTTTGATAGAGTTCCAAAAGATAATTTTGGCAGGAAAGTCATGCTTCAACCTGAGCAGTATGCTGAAGTACTGGATCCAAGACCATATTATAAAAAACTTGACAGTGAAATACATCCTGAGCAACTTTCAATGTTTACTAATTATAGATCATATCAAAAGATTTTGGATAAAGCTTCTGAGTTCATACAAGAAGGTGATATGCCTGTATCTTCGCAGTCTATAATGAAGTATGAACCAACAGAACCTTATGTTGAGGAATATGATAGTATCAAAGATAAAGGACATGTCTGGTTTAATGATATTATCAAAGTGGTTAATTGGGCAAAATCTCAGAATGTCGATGCCGAAGAAATCCATGACAATGACGTTTTGAAAAAAATGCGTCACATAGATACTATTGCGGTCTTTTTCAGAACAAATAACGAAGTGTATCGTGGCTATTCAAAGATAAAAACTTCACTCCCTAAAGATGTGAGAATTAGAATCCAAGGTGAAAGTCTGGGCGAGTTTTGGCGAGAAAGGGAAATTTACTATTTGGTAGACACGCTTAATCGCTATGCAAATCAAAAGATTGATATGCGCAACAATAAGACCGCTAACGGAATCAAGGAATTCCTAAAAAAGAAAATGCACGATTCTCCTTCATGGGATTCTTATACATTAGATATCGCTTACACCTTAGTTCTGAACTACATGGACTCCATTCGTTCAGACTATGATTCACATACATGGAAAGACTTGGCTGATTATATTATAGACATCGCAAGCCGGGATGATGCTGGTCAAGTATACAAAATATATGAGAATTATCGTAAACAGAGAATCCTTCAGGAAACGCCTTTGACAGTAGTTTTAACTACTATGCACAAGGTAAAAGGACTGGAGTTTGATGTTGTAATAACGACACCATCCTTTGCAGGTTTGCCTTTACGTCCACATCGAGAATATGAAAAAGGTGAGAATCCAAATGTAGACGATCTTGCAGATATGAATGAGGAACGAAGACTAATGTTTGTTGCTTATACCCGTGCAAAGAAGCGTTTGATAATATATAAAGCAGAACGTGAACGGGCTCTATCTCAAAGTTCTATTTATCTTGCGCCAGACTATCCTGCACTGAGATATACAGAACCGAAGCCAGGTTTGGATAAATATTACTTATCATATACTGCTCAAAGTCGAATCTTCGAGAATGTCAATTCATACGTTCTGAATCAGATAAAAAAAGACGATCCCGTACATATTGTTAGAGATCAATATGGTAATTATTTCATTGTCCATAATGGTCATTATATTGGCCGTCTTTCAAGCAGGAGTACCATAAGATATCGAGCTGAAGAGGATGGAAAGACATTATTGAATGATTTTTTTGTCAGCAACGTTTTTGTGTGGACGTATGAAGATACACTTGCATCTGACAGAGCAAATAATACAGATTTTGCCGCCAGATGGTCACCAGAAGCAAAACAACAAGGATATATTAACATTGTACAAATTGCGGGGTTTGGTACACCAAATCCATAAAAAATATAAAATATGGAACAGATTAAAGAAGATCTCCAGCATGTTTATAATCTTTCTGTTGAATCATTCAACAAGAAGGAATATTCTGCTTTTTTCGTAATATCCGTCCGGGGATAGAGTATTTATCTCAATTTTTAATCTATGACTTCTTTGGTAATGAAGATGAAGCTGAGGATTTGATAAATGGTGATACGTCTATTTCCAAAAATAGAGAGGATAACTCATACTCTATTTCATCATATCCAGCTAATTTCAAACCTACAGGAAGAGTTTTCTGTGAGTTATTCCCCAAAGCATACTTTTGTAAGCATCGAGACGTGACTTCTAAATACGCGACAGAAGAAAAGAAACGCTTTAAACGAGGGTTAGATAGTTGTAGTGCAGAAATGTGTAGATACTATAGCATAGCAAGCGAGATGGGCTCACATGCAGGACGCTCTTCAATGGATGTAGAAGTTCAGGCTCGAGGCTGTGCGGCTTTCTTTATGGGCTTTTTGGATTATATTTCAAGCAATAGAATAGCAAGTAAATCAGCTATTGTTTTTCTCGGCAAATTTGATAAATTTGTTTTTGGCGATGTTGATAACACAAGCGATTATCAGAATCAAATTGATAATCTAATAAAGGAAGCCGAAGAGAAAGATGCTGCTTTATTAACTGCACAGAAGATGCAACTTGAAGCTGAACAAGGTAAGTTGCTTGCAGAACAAAGAACAACTGAAGTTGAGTTGCGCAATAAAGAACTAGAGGATCAGATAAAGCAGTTGCAAGAATTATTAGATAGCCAAACGGTGATAGTTGATGCACATAATGAAAATGCTGATGAAAATGACGTAGAGGATATTGAAGCAATCACTGTCACTGACGGTGAATCAAGTGGAGAAACAAATAAAGAATATGTAACTATATCAAGTAGTCATAATTTCAGACGGCTTCTTCAGGGTGCAAACGATTGGGACGTAACTGAAGAAACAATGGATGATGATCAACTTGATTTAATTGAATATACAGACGATAAATCAATGTTAGTTGCTGGTTGCGCTGGAAGTGGTAAATCCGTAATTGCCATGCATAAAGCAGAACAACTACATAAAAAGGGCAAAGATGTGATACTTATTGCATATACAAGATCGCTTAGCCGTTTTATGAGAAACGGGAAAGCTGACTCAACGTTTAGATTCTTCCATCACTATCTCTGGAAATATAAATTGAAAATGCCAAAGGCTGACTATATTATTGTTGACGAAATTCAAGATTTCACGAAAGATGAAATACAGGAATTTATTGATGCAGCCAGAAAGCATTTCTTGTTCTTTGGAGATACAGCTCAGTCTATATATAGGCAATATGGTAAACAAACCATGACAATTGCTCAAATAGGCACAATGACAGGATTAAATACGTTGCAGCTCTTCAATAACTATCGTTTACCACGACCTGTTGCGAAGATAACGCAAGACTATGTTGGTGTTGATGTCCAGGAATATAAAGAAAAAGTGTATCAGAACAAGGAAACAGAACTTCCACATTTTATACATTTTGATAATGAGCAGAAACAAATCGAGGCTCTTTTAAGATTAGTAAAAGATAATCTTGGGAGAAACATAGGAATCTTGTTGCCTAATAATCCAGAAGTAATTCGAATAAGTCAGGAGTTTAAGGATAATGATGTTGAATGTGAGTTCAAATATAATAAGGGCGAAAATGATTTCGACTATGTGGATAATTTGGACTTTAATACTATGTTACCCAAAATTCTTACATATCATAGTGCTAAAGGACTGCAATTTGATATGGTAATCCTTCCATTGTATAATGGCGCAAGTGACGATGAATCAAGGAAGGCACTATATGTCGCTATGACACGTACTATGCACTCATTGTATGTGTTATATTCCACACAAACATTGTTGCCGCCATTGGATAGGGTTCCAACCCATCTATACCTTAAAGAATAGGTGTATAGAACAGATAAAAGGGCATCGTCATGGTAAAATGGTGATGCCCTTATTATAATCTATTGCTGTCCGGTAAAACATTATTAAACAAAATAATTTAGGGCTGACACTTCTCACGAGGTGTCAGCCCTTTTGGTTATCTTTGTTTTTACTAAAATACAGGCTTGAACTTCCATCTTTAAGCTTCTTTTCGCGAAGCTTAACTTGTCCTCTTTGGACGCTTGCTGATTTTTTCTTTGCCATAGTCATTAATCGTTTTAGAAATTATCACCGACTTTTGTTTCGAGGGACACTTTTTTCTGTCCCCGGGGGACAGTTTTTGACCCATTGCGACTATTTCTGGGGGACAAAGTTAAAGAAAAATCTGCAAATAAACAATACCCGAAACAAAAATCTGCAAAGATAAGCACAAACTTTAACACTTGAAAATAAGGGTGTTACGGGCTTATTTTTGCAGATTTTATTATTTTCTTTGTAGTGTCTTCACTTTCCGACGCAGCATATTTACATCACTGATTATCAGTGACAATTCATTTTAATCGGTACAACCTCTGTTTTGACAAATACACAGAATGTAGGGACAAATGCAAATCGTTGTATTTCATCGTTTTGCATATACGTGTTGTACCGCCTCTTTTCAGCCCTTTTGTGGAATGTCCGCTATCAGATACAAGGTATTGAGTGATAGGGTATTTCCGCAGGTATGTTACAGAACGCTTGTTGAATACAAAGGTAGTGGTTTTCTTGGGATTTCTGTGTCTTGTAGGATGTTTTTTATTCCTTGAAGGGTGTTGATGGGGTAGAAAATTGGTCATAAGACTAGCAATCTTTTGTGGGATATTTATGATTCGCTTGAAAAAGTGTAGAATAGTTGGTGATATTCGTTGGAAAAAGTGTAATGAATCAGATTTATTCGCTTGAAAAAATGTAATTGCTTCCGTTTGCCTACTATGAAATATGTTTGTGTGCCCTAACAAGAATACTTGTATTCAGGCAGTATTTATTATAACCTATCGGGTATAATTTTGTTTATCACACCAATATTATACCCGAAATGGTATAAATCAATATATTTGACTGAACTCCATAATGTCAAGCATCTGATATAGTATTCCATCAATAGCAGAATGCTAACTTTGATGAAAATGACCATAGTACCAATGGTTTATCGGGGGGTGTCGGTTTTAAGATGATGCAGAAGCATATCCATCGTTTTTCGTTCAAATTGTATATCCTCAATCAATGAAGGATCGTTCTCTGTCCATTGGTTAATATTGTTTTTGAGAATAGTTCACAAAGTGAAGGTACAGTATGTGTGATAACCGTATTAATCAGGAAGCTAACACGGATGGCATTCATTTTATCTGGTTCGTAAATAGGAGCTTCGTTCTGACAATATAAATTGCGAGAAATATCATTTTCTTGCGACTCATTTGAATGAACACGGTATTTGCGTTTATCCCATTTGTTTATGCGATAGATACGGTTGAGATAGCTCCACCAACACAAAGGATAGTATGATTATAGGCTTGTAGAATGGCATAATCGGGAACGGCAATGAAGCGTTTGAAGTTGAACATTACTTCATTTATGTGTGCTGTATTCTTGAATCTTTATGTTTTTAGTATATCTTTTGTTTTAATTGTTGTAAATCAGTTGTCTATTCTATTGTTCCATATTTTTTTTTGAGTGATATATTTGGTTTGTTTTCTCTGAATAGGATGCGATAATACCTTTCTCAATAAGGATATTCATGAATACACTATTTAATGTATTTCTTTCTATCTTTGGCGATTTCTTAGGATTGGCTATTTCATCATAAGGGTTGCCTAACGATATTAAGAATGTTTTTGTTATATCGTTATCAATGCCATTGTGTATTTGTATGAATAGCTTTATTCTATCAGCAACAGGAAGCCCTATTTTATTGATTAACTGAATTTGTAAAGATTCGCTTAAAGAATATTTATCTGAGTCTCGCAATACATTTTCTAATACAAATTTTGAAGTATAGGCACTTTTGGTAATTACATCTTCATGCACAGCATTTACGAAACAAAATTTCATGTCATTGTTAAGTTTAGAAGATTTAGCGATATTTTCCATATCAGCGGAATCAATTTCTAACTGATCTAATATTCCGATGAATTTGTCTGGAGCTTTTTCTACTAACAGAATATTCAGCCCTTTGTAATTTTGGCGTAAAAAATCATAACTTGCAACAACTTTATTGACTTTATTACCCTCAATTAAGATTCTCATCCTTTCAGGAGATATTGAACTAGGCTTAAAACTATTGTAGCACCATGGAATGGATTGTGTAAATAATTTATATGATACATCATTAATATTTTTCTCGTGAATTAGTGCTTCACATAATTTGCTATATATACTAACTTCGTCTTCATTAGCTACAGTTTCCATTCTGCTTTTTGATAATATAATAGCATTATTTTCTTGATTTAAAAAGTTAATAACAGACGTTGATAATAAATCGCTATCATTTGCAAACATCGCTTGAACATTCTTCCATGTGGGTCTTACTTTTGAATACTTGAATAGTAAATGAGCTTCATCCAAGCCAGTAATAGTAGATATATCATCCACTATAGTTTCTACCTGTTGAATAAGTTTTTCCTTTAGATTAATGTCTAATTTGGGGTTGTTTAGTAGAATGCTATATTCTTCCAATTCCTCTTTGTTGTTGCCTCTCAATTCAAGCAATATGTTTTTCACATAGGTGTTAATTTCTCCTTCAATATATTTTACAATGCCATTCAGCCCAGAGTTTTTGAGATAGGAGTAGTTTTTATTATTGAAACTTTCTTGCTCAAATTTGTCTTTGGGAATAACAATTTTGAGCATTTCTATATTAATCTCATAATAAGTATTTTTCATTATGAATTCTATGTCTTGTACAGGAGAATTTGAACTAATTGTTTTGAAAACAATTCCCAAGTATTCCACTAAATTTTGTCTCTTTTTGTTGTTAGAAGATGTAATAAAGAAATCACGATAATTAGCTATGTAAGTATCGTTTTTGTCAAAAATATTGCAAAGATCACTGATGTCTGCATACTCCAATACTAATAAGAAATACTGCTCTTTCCTTTCGTCGGTATAATTGGACTCATGCAATATATATCTCCAAATATTATTCCAATATGAACACAATTTATTAATAAACACCTCTTGGTATTTGCTTCTGTCAATATATTCATTTATGAATTTGACTGTTATGTCGTGCTCATTTGAGAGCTGTTTGAATAATATGTCTATTTTATCTACATATCCACTTGTAATCAGTGTATCAATAAGATTGAAATTTAAAACACATCTTTTTTCAAACATATATATATTTATGCGTTTGAGCAGTTCTTCCTTTTTATTCAAAATATAGTCGAATTGAGGTTCTAATTCTCTCTTTATGTTTATTAAGAATTGATAATCTGATTTTGAAAGAGTGCCCTCATGAAAAACAGAAATGTAGTCAAGGTAATTCTCATTAATATAACCATTTCTTAATAAAATATCTATTAATTCTTTCTTTTTGTCGTCGTTGCAATATATTTTTATATTATTTTCTGATAATAAATCTCTTAACTTGCTCTTCTTGATTTTCCCTATTTGTTCTTGTAGGCTTGTAATATTCATTCTGAGACTATTATTCTTATCTGCCTGTTTATCTAAGACTATTTTTTCTCGTTGATCATAAGTATAATTGGGATTGACTTGTTTCTCGATTTCATTGAATTTAAATGTATAAGAGCCAGACCGTCGAGTATTATAATAATCTAAATAGTCGTAATCAAGATTACCTCCTTTTATTTTGCAAAATGTGTCATCATCCGTAAAGTATTCCATACTTACCGATTTATTGTTATCTTTTAATCCGCTTATGCCTTTTCCGAGACTAATGATTTTTTCACAGACATTTGATACATAAAGAGTACGTAAATCCTTTATTTCTGATATAAAAGATTCATCAGATAGTCGTAATCTCTCTTTTATTGATTCAATCTGTTTATTTATTTCAGCAACTGCATTTTCGATATATTTGTTCTTGCTGCTGATCGTTTCAAAAAGTTCACCTCTGTTTTCACTCAAATCAGTGAAGTCTTTGGGAAATAGATTCTTATATACAATTATAGCAAGCAGCTTGTTCATATCAAGTTGCTGATTGATTTTTGTGGCATATACATGGAACTCATTCATTATATTATACAATCACTACTGTCCACGAAATTCCTTTAACATTTCAAAAAGTAACAAATTGATAG
>NZ_JRPQ01000110.1 GCF_000762405.1 Hoylesella timonensis S9-PR14
GAGCATGTAATACATCGAGTGCCAACGTGCCGAAATCTCCACGCCAACCAATTGCTTCTCGTCTTCNACCATCTGGTCGTAGCGTTGNAAGAACGTAGTGCGGTTCTGCATTGAGCCTTGGAACTGCTCCTTNATGTCTTTTGCAGAGAACTCTATACCTCTATCACAAAGCGNTTGGTACGCTCGTTGTACAGAGAGAAGCAGTTGTTCCAACTTTGCATTGGTTGNCACTGCTTCACGGCTCTTGCCATTNAATCGGCTCTCTCGCACATTCCACAACTTGGGATTGCACGACAGCTTACTGCTGAATTGAGCCATCGTGCGATTATAGGTTATCCGTCCCATTATCGGAGCCTGCCCCGACTTGTCCAAACCGCTCTTTTTGAGGTAGAGCAAAACCTTCATTTTCCCTTTTTGCATACGCTTCTGTTTTTGTGGGCAAAGTTACCCTTTTTTGAAGCGTTTTTGGTTATGCAAAATATTGTGGTTCAGTGCATAAACACCATAATGGCAGAAATCGCCACCACTGTACAAACTGCTTATCGTTACCTCGTTTTATTCACACACATTTGGCTAACGATTTGGTAACGTATCTTATGCACAAATGCACATTTTCTGCACTTTCACCATCAAAGCAGTACACGGCAATAATCCGTATTTCTCACACATTCTCAATCACTTACCATCAATCTACATAAATCAACCTTTTTCTTGCATTTGTCCGAGAAAACTTTATTAAACAAAATAATTTAGGGCTGACACTTCTCACGAGGTGTCAGCCCTTTTGGTTATCTTTGTTTTCGCAATATAATAAATATAACCATGAGCAAAGATAGTCATTTCTTCGGACAAATGCAAGAAAAGAGATGTTTTATGCAGATTGATGGTAAGTGATTGAGAATGTGTGAGAAACACGGATTTATGCCGTGAATTGCTTTGAGGATGAAAGTGCAGAAAATGCGGATTTGTGCAAAAGATACGTTACCAAATCGTTAGTCAAATGTGAAAGGACGTAGACAGGTAACAGGAAGCAGTTAGCACAATAGTAAGGATTTCTACTGATATGGTGTTTATGCACTGAAACACAATGTTTTGCATAACTGAAAACGCTTCAAAAACGGGTAACTTTGCCCACAAAAACAGAAGCGTATGCAAAAAGAGAAAATGAAGGTGTTGCTCTACCTCAAAAAGAGCGGTTTGGACAAGTCGGGGCAGGCTCCGATAATGGGACGGATAACCTATAATCGCACGATGGCTCAATTCAGCAGTAAGCTGTCGTGCAATCCCAAGTTGTGGAATGTGCGAGAGAGCCGATTNAATGGCAAGAGCCGTGAAGCAGTGNCAACCAATGCAAAGTTGGAACAACTGCTTCTCTCTGTACAACGAGCGTACCAANCGCTTTGTGATAGAGGTATAGAGTTCTCTGCAAAAGACATNAAGGAGCAGTTCCAAGGCTCAATGCAGAACCGCACTACGTTCTTNCAACGCTACGACCAGATGGTNGAAGACGAGAAGCAATTGGTTGGCGTGGAGATTTCGGCACGTTGGCACTCGATGTATTACATGCTC
>NZ_JRPQ01000111.1 GCF_000762405.1 Hoylesella timonensis S9-PR14
CACTACTGTCCACGATAATCTTTTAACAATTTCTTGAAGCTCCTATAAATACAAGCTTATAGGAGATAAAATAGACTCCCTACTTTTGAAAAGAGTATCTTTGCCACAAATTACAATTTGAAAGCAGATACTTATGAACAAAGGTCGATACGTATTTTCACAGCTGTGCGACTTTCTCCCGACAGACCATTTCAAATGGTTGGTAAAAAAGTATGAAGGCAACAAATATGTGAAGAGTTTCACTTGTTGGAATCATCTGATGGTTCTTCTATTTGGTCAGTTGTCCAATCGTGAGGGATTGCGAGACCTTATTGTGACCATCACTCCATTCAAATCAGCGTTCCACCATCTTGGTTTTGGAAAGAATGTCAGTAGGAGTAATTTGAGCAAAGCTAATGAAATACGCGAAGTCAAGATATTCCAAGAGTTTGCAGACAAGATGGTTTCCATAGCAAGAGAGAAACGTGGAGTTGCCAAGGACTTCTTCATATCGAACAATGTCTATGCGTTTGACTCCTCAACAATATCATTGTGCCTTTCTGTATACTGGTGGACTAAACTGCATCATGGGAAAGGAGGAGTGAAATTGCATGAACTGTATGATGTGAAGACAGACATTCCGACATTTTCTGTCATTACAGACGCTTCAGTTCACGATTCTCAAGTAATGGAGCTAATTCCCTATGAAAAAGAGAGTTTCTACATATTTGACAGGGCGTATATGGCAACTAAGAAACTTTATATAATAGAAGGAGCAGAAGCTTACTTTGTCGTGAGAGAGAAGCATAAAATGTCGTTAGAGGTCATAGAGGATAAAGAATACAACAACCCTTCATCTGGAATTATGGCTGACCAAATTATACGTTTCAAGGGACACAAGACTAAGAAGCAATATCCAAATAAACTTCGACGAGTGGTATTCTATGACTATGATGATAATAGGACATTTGTATTTTACACGAACAATTTTGAAGTTACAGCGGAACAGGTTGCTCTGCTTTACAAATACAGATGGAGAGTAGAACTGTTCTTCAAATGGCTGAAGCAACATCTGCGCATCAAAGAGTTTTATGGAACCTCGGAGAATGCTGTGAAAATACAAATTTATGCAGCTATCATTGCATATTGTCTTGTCGTTATCGTACAAGAATGTATGGGCCTAAAGCTTCAAACCTATGATGTTCTGAGAATTTTGAGCACGGCATTGTTGACAAAAATGCCATTGTGTGACTTGCTCATTGAACAGAAAGAGGAAGAATTTACTGAAGGAAAATACCAGCAGCTCTGCCTCATTTTTGATAGATAACTATCAATTTGTTACTTTTTGAAATGTTAAAGGAATTTCGTGGACAGTAGTGA
>NZ_JRPQ01000112.1 GCF_000762405.1 Hoylesella timonensis S9-PR14
TTAATGTGGTTATAAGTGAATTTATGAGAGGAAGAGAAAGTTTTGCAGAGGTCTCAAGGTAGCAGTCATTAACTATTGCGCTGCACGGTTCAGTTCTTCCCTATAGGCAACATGTGCCTGAGCCCAAGTTTAACAGGAAAAATTATTTTTCATAAATTTTCGGGATGTCATGTGTAGTATTAATTTGATAAATGATTGTTAATCAAGTGTATGTCATTGTAACGAGGAGTAAAATCAGATTTGTAAGACACCGTCATATCAAAATTATTTCGTTACTTTGCACTCATGCACGCAAATGTACAGACACTATTCAACCCTGCAACAAGCGACATGGATCCTTATTATCGTATCAAGGAGTTATATCGTGACGTGCAGGGTCATTTACATCCGCTAATTCTGTTGAACATCGGCTTGAATCTTTATTGACTGCTGTACAAGTTCTAAATTGCATACGCCCATACATTTCCTTCTTTATTAACCTCAACTCATCATGAGATGTGCGTAACCAACTCACTTGAAGATTTATTCTTGGTCGATTACAAACTTGCTTTGGCGAAGTTACATATAATTTTTTAAGAAGGTAGGACATCTGATTATTTTTCGTATCTTTGTTGCATTATTTCACTCTTAAGCATG
>NZ_JRPQ01000113.1 GCF_000762405.1 Hoylesella timonensis S9-PR14
TTAATGTGGTTATAAGTGAATTTATGAGAGGAAGAGAAAGTTTTGCAGAGGTCTCGTTTCATTCCGCATGTCGATAATATTTGTTATTTTTGCAACTGCAATCTTGATGGATGCCAATGGGTTCCCACTTCTTTTAACATCGGTGTCCAGCGGAGGTTGAAGGCATGTGGATGCCGCTATCATGACACAAATCAAAATATAAATAACAACATCATGGATTTATTACAGCAAATTGTTGAGCGAGCAAAAGCCGACAAACAACGTATTGTGCTCCCCGAAGCATTGGAGGAGCGAACGCTACGTGCCGCTGACCGTGTATTGGCCGACGACATTGCAGACATTATCTTGATTGGTAACCCAACGGAGATTCAAAAAATGGCAGAAGCGCGAGCGCTGAAGAATATCGACAAGGCTACCATCATTGACCCTGAAAACAATTCCAAGAGTGAAGAATATGCTACGCTGTTAGCCGAGCTGAGAAAGAAAAAGGGCATGACACTCGAACAAGCACGCGAGTTGGTGAAGAATCCTTTATACTTGGGCTGCATGATTATCAAGACCGAAGGTGCCGATGGTCAGATTAGCGGTGCGCTGAGTACGACGGGAGATACGTTGCGCCCTGCACTGCAAATCATCAAATGTGCGCCCGGTGTCACTTGCGTGAGTGGTGCCATGCTGTTGATTACGCAGGCAAAGGAGTATGGCGAGAATGGCGTAGTGGTCATGGGTGACGTGGCTGTTACCCCTGTTCCTGATGTGGATCAGTTGGCTCAAATTGCCGTGACTACCGCTGAAACGGCAAAGAGTGTAGCAGGCTTTAAGGAACCACGCGTAGCGATGTTGAGTTTCTCTACCAAGGGCAGTGCCTCTCATGAAGTGGTAGCCAAGGTTGCCGAGGCTACAAAATTAGCAAAGCAGCGTGCACCACAACTCAAAATCGATGGCGAGTTGCAAGCCGATGCCGCCCTTGTGCCATCGATAGGACAAAAGAAAGCACCAGGCAGTGCTATCGCTGGCAATGCCAACGTATTGGTGGTTCCCAATTTGGAAGTAGGAAACATTAGTTACAAGCTGGTACAACGTTTGGGCAATGCCATTGCCATAGGACCTATCTTGCAGGGAATTGCGCGCCCAGTGAACGACCTTAGCCGTGGTTGCTCGGTAGATGACATCTATTATATGGTTGCCATCACCGCTTGCCAGGCACAAGATGCCAAGAAAGAGGAGGAGAGGTGATATAGTTGACGAGTGAACTCGGAATAATTCATAATTCCTAATTCATAATTCATAAACCAACAACTCGTGAACTCGGAATAATTCATAATTCCTAATTCATAATTCATAAACTAACAACTCGTGAACTCGGAATAATTCATAATTCTTAATTCATAATTCATAAACCA
>NZ_JRPQ01000114.1 GCF_000762405.1 Hoylesella timonensis S9-PR14
GGATACTCAACCTGTCTTTAATTGGAAGATGTCTGCCCTTGGGACGATNCCTGTATTTCATCTTATGNCTTGTGTGTTTGGCAAGTTCCCCTGTTGTATCATTATGGATGATATTATAAATGGATTGGTGGGACACCTTTATCCCCTCANTCTTGCANAGATAACCTGATATTTGTCGTGGAGACCACTGGTCATTGGTGATATATTCCTTAATCCTCCAGACTAATTCGTCGGAGAGCCTGGCGTTCTTTACCGTTCTCTTTCTGCGCTGCATAGCCATATCGTGCGCCTTTGTCCAGATATACTTTCCCGATGGCGTGCTGTTGCGTTTGATTTCACGTGATAGTGTTGACTGACTGATACCGACGATTGCGGCAATCTCTTTTCTCCCTGTTTTCTTTTGGAGTAAGGCGAAAATTTGCGACTTTTGCTCCGAGGTTAATTGATGATATTTCACAATACAAAGTTAATTAATCTTGGGGAGACAGAGGTCTCCCTTTCTTTATTTGTATTGCTGGTTGTTTTTTCCTCGCCGAGAGATGCAGACAACCTCTCGCTACGCTTCGAGAACGTCTGCATCTCTCGGCGAGGACTACTCTTTTATTGCACTTCGTTTTGGAACTTGCAGATGCTTGCAAATTGAAGTCGTGTGCAATATCATTTGCCAGAGTACTCCGTACACCAGTAGCAGCTAAGACTTTCGCTTTATCATCCGGCCTATTGAGCATATAATTGATGACACCATTGAAGTCTGTTCCTTGTATAATCTTGGCAATCATGATTTCAATCGTTTCAAGAGTTCGTGAATAAGTTGTTTTAGCGCATTCAAATCTTCATGGATTGCAGAAATATCGAAAGTATTGAGCTGATGGGCTATCTGATTGAGATTGTTTGCCATCCCTGAAACGCAACGAATGAGTTGCATATCTTCGGGTTTGATACGACTCTTTATCTCTGCTTTGGTGATGAGTTGTCGCAAAAACTCAGTGCGCGACATAGCGGCTTCACGAGCTTTGCCCTGCAGGGTGTAATACTCCATCGTGTTGAGTCGAAGCAGTACTTGATATTTTCGTTTTTCAGACAACGTCTTGGTGGGGCGTCCACCCTTATTCTTCTGTTCCATAACTTCTTGTTTTTCATGAGACCAACGGGATTTTCTCTCCCTATGGAAGGGAGCAAGGAGGTTTTGAGATACTCAAAACACAAACTTGCTCCCCTAATAAACACTATCTTCTGATACCACGCTTCGTGGTTGGTAACGAAGGTTGATTTTCTTGCACTTTGGACTGAGAAACAAGCCATTCGTTGAGATCTTTGTGAGTTCGATAGCGAACAGATCCATCTATGATAGATGGGTAAAACTGCTTCAAAAATTCAAACGATTTTCGTCCAGCATCATCATTGTCTAGAAAACTCTCAACTTGCTTGTAGCTTTTTATCTTCTCTTGAATGCGTGGCAAAAGAGCCAAAGAATTAAGAACTATGGTATCGCAAGTTGAAGAAGGATTTAGCGTTTGCCACGAAAGAAAATCCATAAATCCCTCAAAGATTTGTAGGCGGTCGGTTCCTCTTTTAATCGTTGTAATAGCCTTCGGAGCGATACATCCTTTGAAATACATATTGCGGATTTCCCATCCCAAAGCATCGTTTGCAAATCCAATTGCATAGTATGTCCGTTTCATGTTTTGGAATAGAACTTCCGAGCAGTAGGAATTGGCTACAGTAAGGGGAATGTAACGCTCTGTGAGATAGCGAAGCAAATTAGGATTGGAAAGCGGTTGTGCTGAGAGGATTTCCAACTTGCGCTCAGAGAATTTTCTCTTACCGCCAAAAGAAAATTCTTGATGCGCTACTTGTTTAGCACCACTCAAAAGCCTGATGGCTCCGCTGATAGTGCAACGATGTAAAGCGCATACAAGGTCGATGATGTCACCATGTTCGCCCGAACCGAAGTCGTACCACTGGTTACGCTCTGTATTGACTTTGAAGGATGGTGTGCGTTCATTGCGCAGCGGAGAGTAGTGCCAATAGTGAATGCCTTGTACTTGTGCTGGCGCATAGCCCTGTTGTTGCAAATAATCGGTGATAGCGATATGCTTGATGTGTTGTATTTCCATTGTGATGTTGTTTTAAGTTGAAATGAATTTGCCCCAGCCTTTTTCTTTTGGAGGATGGTTGATTCTTGTTTGGTCGGACGGTCGTACACTATAGGCACCCATTTGCGACCGACCAAACTCGTTTCTCTTTGGTCGGATTGGTTCAGGTATATATAGCCTGTGTCCGACCGACCAATGTTTTTAGGGTCAATCATCTCTAAAGAGCCGATATTTCCCTCGTTCTTCCTTAATCAGTATACCTTTATTGAGTAGAAATTGTAGAAGTTCTTTGAGTTTGGTTTGCCCATAAGATTGCCCTTTAATCTCCACATAAGCTTTTTTGAGCGACAAGATAAGTTCGCCATAGGGCAAGACTTCACGTGAAGAAAAGGCTTGAGTCAATACTTTTCGATGTTCCGTGTCGCTTAGTTCGTGGTAAGAATGGCGGTGGGACTTGCAATCTGCATCCGTGTAGGAAGTGTCGATTTCGGGAACACACACCTCATCTTCCATTTCCTTGAGCTGAAAAGCAAATTTGTCAAAGGGTTTGGAGCGGATGATGGAGGGCGCAACAATACTGCGTTCAGGCATAGTGTTATCCCTCGTGATTTGAAGAACTGTTTCTGCCTTGTTGTTGAGTTCCGTCCCAACATGTCCACGTGCGTTATCGTCGCCCTTGTTGAGGTGAAGCACGGTCTGAATATGGATATTCTGTTCACTTGTCCACAGCATTAGATCACCTACCAACTTGGTTGCTTCCATTGAGTTGTTGATGTCAAGCATCAAATCACGAATGCCATCAATAACCACCAACCCCACATTGGGCGTGTTGTAAATTGCATAGCGGATGATTTCTCTACGTTCGTTTGGGTCAGCAATGGCTCTGAGGTGGCTGAACTTCAAATGCTCAGGTTCTCTATCAATTGGCAATTCTGCCAATCGCAGAATGCGTTGCATCACCAGTTGGCAATGATAAGGACTTTGCTCTGTGTCAAAGTAAAGTATGGTGCGCTTGCTTTCGGGAAACGAAGCCTTATACTCCAGTACCTGCCCATTGACAAGGGCTGCTGCAACGATGGCACTCACATTGAAAGTCTTCTTAGCTTTCGCCTTACCTGTCGATACACTGAAGTTCCCCAGTGTGCCAATAATAGCTTCACCTGCTTGTAGTACAACAGGAGGAAGCGTAAACTCATCGGTTACATGAATGAGCGACTTTTGCCAAATGTTTTCATAATCAGTC
>NZ_JRPQ01000115.1 GCF_000762405.1 Hoylesella timonensis S9-PR14
CCTTAGATAGGCTTTATTTTTAGATTTAATGTGGTTATAAGTGAATTTATGAGAGAAAGAGAAAGTTTTGCAGAGGTCTCTATCCATAAAATAGTTGTGCACTTTTGTTTGACAACGTACATGATACAAATCATGATTTAGGCTTGGAAAGTGTCAGATACGTTTATTCATTAATAACAGAAATACGTAATAATATAAGCAAGAAATAACTTGTAATTACGTTTATATAAATATCAACATATAAAATCCTTGTAATTATGAAAAAAGTATTTTACAGCCTAATCCTTTTCTGTGGATTATCTGCATGTTCCTCTGAGAAGGTATCTCTTGAGCCATTAAGAATTTATGATGTCGCAAATTCTACTTGCAAGTCGAGCCTCTCTGCGACAGAAACACGTCCTGATTTCTATTTGGAGAAAGATGCAGTACCAGCAACTTTAAGCATAGAGCTGGGTAAGGATGGCATAGCCCAATGTGTACTGGAAGATGTGAAAGCCAACTGTGCCGTAAGAAATATCTATGTGAACATCGTTAATCAAGATGATCAGATTATCCTTGTTGTGTATCATCATGTCCTTGACGCGCTTGCCGATTGCATTTGCAAATACGATGTTCGTTTTAAGATGAGCAAATTGTCGGCTGGTAATTATAAACTTAAAGTTTACTTTGCCAGACCGAATATGAAATATGAAGATTCTGATATTGCATTCAATGGGCTGCTCAATCTAACTCTGAATAAAAAGGAAAGAGTAGTGCTTAAGTCTGAATTGAGTTTACCAGAGATTTGAAAAACTGATTGAATAGTAAAAGACAAAAACATAACATTCTATAAAGTGTGTCTTTATCGTGATTTCAGCCCTTTTTGATAATCGCATCAAAGAAGGCTATAAACATTCAAGATAGAAGTGCAATTCCTTTAGGTAGTTTGAGTTCACATTCTTCAAAAATAGGCCCACTTTGGTTATTGTTTCAAAGTAGGCTTATTTTTATAAATGGGAAGCTATATTCTAATACTTAGAGAAAGTTCTTATGGCTATCCTCTAATAATCTCTCCAAGTCCGACACCTTATAGAGTATCTTTCCTGCGAATTGCGTGTAGGGAATAATCCTCCTGTCCCGATAGTCCTGCAAGGTACGAGGGCTGATATACAGCCGCTCGCATACTTCCTTGCTCGTTAGGAAATGCTCACCTCTAAACAGCGGTTTGTGTGTCTGTGCCACTTCCTTAATTCTCTTGCTTACTCCGCTGATAGTGGACAGCACCTGCTGCATATCGTCAGCCTCCATATTTAAGTCTCTTACCTGTTCCATATACTTCATGTTTATTTGTTGATTTTAGTTTTATCCGTTTTTCGATTTATCAGATTTGGTTTGGAGCAATTGTTCCACATCCTCACGCTTGTAACAGCACTTATGCCCGATTTGGGAGAAAGGCAACACACCAGTATCCCGATAGTGCTGCAAGGTACGCTTGCTGATATTAAGCAACTTGCATACATCACCGTTGTGCAGCCAATCGGTGTGCCTGCTCTGTTCTCCGAATGCCTTGTGGCAGGTCTCGGCAAGGCTGAGAATCTCGTTCCTCAGCTTTGCCCAGTTTGAATCCGTAATGATAAAATATCCCATAGTTTTATTATTGTTTTGTTTGTATTTCTGTCTTGTTGGTTTAATAAAACCTTTGTCCGTTTTGCGTTTCACCGCATATTTCTGCCTGCAAAAGTAGAGAGTGTTTGCCATACTTCAAAGCACGAGGGAACAGCAGGGAAATAGAGGGAAAAACATGGAAATGGCAAAAGGATTGTCGCTCTCTTTCTTTGTCTCTTTACTCCATTTTATCATATCCTTTTAGCCAACGCAATACGATGCGTATTGTAGCAAATTACCACCTGCCTTTCTTGCATTCTTTACACACTTGTCCTCTTGTTTGGGGCTTAAATCCATACTTTCCAACAGTTTCTTGTCAAAAATCCGTGAGAAATTCATTGCCAATTTGCGCAACATTATGCAAGCACTCCCTGAATGCTTGGAACTTTCCAGTTCTCTTCATAACTTCACTCTCGGAAACCAAACCAAGCAGATAATGAAATCAAACGCAGATAAATGCAATTCAGAGGGCGAAAACAATACGCCCAAGCAAAGGAAGACTTTCTCCAAAAACGGTGAGATAGAAACTTATCTCTCCTCTTATTATGAGTTCAGATACAACACGGTATTGGGAAGAACTGAATACAGGGGCAAGAGCGATGCTCACTTCTTAAAAGTGGGTCGCTATGAAATCAACACGCTCCGCAGGGAACTTGACAACGATGTGGGGATTATCACATCTTCCAACAACCTCTATTCAATTATTGATAGCAGCTTCTCTCCACGTGTCAATCCCATACAGGAGTATTTCAAAAGGTTGCCATTGGTGGATGTAAGCAGCAGTTCTCCCTTTTCACTGAAAGTCATTCCCGAACTGGCAAGTTGCGTAGTTGTTCGCAACTCTGACAAGTGGCTGCCATACCTTACCAAATGGCTCGTGGCAGTGGTCGCCAACGCCATGGACTACCGTGAGTGCCGTAACCATACCTGTCTTGTACTGACAGGTGACCAAGGCAAGTTCAAGACAACATTCCTTGACTTGCTCTGTCCTCCTGCCTTGCATGGTTACAGCTACACGGGCAAGATATATCCGCAGGAGAACGACACGCTTACCTATATCGGGCAGAACCTCATCGTAAACATTGACGACCAACTAAAAGCCCTCAACAAACGTGACGAGAACGAATTGAAGAACCTTATCACCTGCCCGATGGTCAAGTACCGTATGCCCTACGACAAATATGTGGAAGAACACCCACAC
The DNA here is from genome assembly GCF_000762405.1 of Hoylesella timonensis S9-PR14. Classification (GTDB taxonomy): domain Bacteria; phylum Bacteroidota; class Bacteroidia; order Bacteroidales; family Bacteroidaceae; genus Prevotella; species Prevotella timonensis_A. Next base: position 2,846 of record NZ_JRPQ01000115.1, read on the forward strand.
TTGGCGAGCTTCGTTGCATCGGTAAATGGCAACGACTTTCTTACAGACCCTACAGGAAGCAGACGCTTCCTGCCCTTTGAAGTACTTTCTATAGATATTGAGAGAGCAAAAGCTATCTCGATGGACTATGTTTATGCGGAAGCCAAAGCCTTGTTAAAGTCAGGTTTTCGCTATTGGTTTGATGATGACGAGATTGCCGAACTATATAGGGAGAGTGAAGACTTTCAAGTACAGACTGCAGAGATGGAGCTTTTGTTGCGTTGTTTTGAAAAGCCAACGGAGAATGAAAGTTATTCGTTAATGACCACTACGGAGATACTCACTTATTTGGGTATTTATACTCACCAGCCACTTGTTGCCAAGCGTATGGGTGAAGCCTTGAAGAAAGCAGGATACATAAAGGTGAGCAAACGAAGAAACGGTGGTAGCCCCATCTATGTCTACAAAATTAGGAAAATCTTGCCCTGCCCGCTCCTTCAAACTTGTAGTAGCCAAATGTAGTAGAATATGTAGTATTGTTTTATACTACAAAGTAACACTGATTATCAATCACTTATCACAAAATAGTATGTAGTAAGAAGAAAGATGAAAAAGTTTGGAGGGGGAAAACTTTGGAAACAGTAAAACCATAAAAACAGACAAATATAAATAATTATCATTCAACCCATTAAAGTATCAAAGCAATGAAAGAAGAAGATTTATCACGCATCAAGCAATACCCCATCGTGGAGTATCTTGAAAGGAAAGGCATCAAGCCTGTACGTAGGACATCTTCCTATGCGCTGTACCGCTCACCACTCAGAGAGGAAATGCATCCGAGTTTTAAGGTGGACACAGAGAAGAACCTTTGGATAGACTATGCCGAAGGCAGGGGCGGAAGTATCATCGACCTCTGTATGCGCTTGGAGAGCTGCACGCTATCGGAAGCCATCCGCCGCTTGGGGCAGAACGCTTCCGATAATACAGTATATAGTTCTCACAAAAACTTCGTGCCTAATAATTTACAACCTACGATGGCTGCAAACGAGACAAGGAGACTGATAAGCATATCAGACACCCTGCCTCCACATTTGCAGGAGTATCTTACAAAGGTACGCTGCATTGATTTGGAAAAGGCAAAGCCTTTCCTTAAATGTATCAGCTATGAGATAAGGGGAAGGCGCTATCAAGCCATCGGCTTTGCCAATCAATCAGGAGGGTATGAACTTCGGGATAATGGTTCGTTCAAGGGAACGATAGCTCCGAAGGATATTACTCTGATATTTACGGACAAACAGACAGAACACACAATAGACAAACCACTGCCAGTATGCGTGTTTGAGGGATTTATGGATTTCCTTTCTTTTCTTTCAATGAAAGAGGAGATAGCCAGCCACTGCCTTGTGATGAACTCCGTGAGCAATGTGGCAAGGACTGTCCGCTGTCTGAACGACCGACACCTGACCCATATCCGTGCCTTCCTTGACAATGACGATGCAGGACGGAGAGCCGTGCAAGAATTTGTAAAAGCAGGTTTCAAGGTGGAGGATATGTCCGTACATTACAAAGGCTTCAAAGACCTCAACGAGTTTCATGTCAGTCGTATGTGTAAACAGGAGCAGCAGAAAGTGCAGGAACGGACACGAGTGTCGGTTACGGAGCAAAAGCAAAGTAAGAAATCAAAACAAGTCAAACATAAAATTAGATAGCAAAATGGAAAATAAAACAAAGACAACGGACAAAGATTTTTCATGGCTTTTGGGTGTGGAAGATGAAACAGAGTACGAATCTACTCCACAGAAAGGGACAGAGGTTCCTGAAATAGAAAGACCTACAAACAAGCAGGACACAGAGAACACTACGCACTCTGAACCTGCGCAGCATACAGAGAGTGCAACCGTTCAAAGGCGCATCAGTGCCAAGATGAGAAAGGAAACGCTTGAAGCCTACAAGCAAGCCTACCTTGTCCCAACAAGACTGAGCAACCGGAAGGCGGTCTATCTGAGCCGAGAAACGCAGGAGCGTGCCGACTTCATCGTGCGCAGGTTAGGCGACAGGGGCAGCAACCTTTCAAGTTTCGTGGAGAACATCGTGCGCCTCCATCTGGAAGAGTATGGTGAGGACATAGAAAAATGGAGAAGGTTGTGAGCCACAGAAAAAGGTGAGAGCTTTCTTGAAAAGTGACAAGCTTTCCATCCAAAACCCTCAACCCTTTATTAGAGAATATGACAGCTAATATTTACTCAACATACTGAATGATGAGAACACCACGAACACAGTCAGGCACGGAATACACAGCATTCACTTTGGGGTGGCAATACGCTTTATGCGTAAACAGTCTGTTAGGTAGCATTGCAAGACGTCAGTTTGTACCCACAACTGCGCCCAGCTCCTCTCGTCCTACTATCGGGGAGATAAGACCGTAATCACTCCGTTCTCATCGGTCAGTATTTAGGAATTAAGGTAATAAATCATCTACAATGATAAACTTTCAAGGAAACTTATATGAACAGATATAAAGGAAAAGCTGCCCGATGGCAGCAACAGGATAAAGAAGAACAGCGGATGAACAAAACGGAGTTCATCAAGGTAAGATGTACCAGTGAAGAGAAGAAACGTATCAAATCAAGGGCGGAAAGCACGGGACGGAAATTCTCCGATTATTGTCGGGAAATACTCCTTAACGGAGAAGTAACAGCCGTTCCCAAGATGACAGACAATGAGAGGGAAGCCATTGCCATTCTCCAACATACAGGAAGGTTCTATGGGCAGATTTCCAATCTCATCAAGCTCAAGGACGAGGATTGGCTACATATCACCAAGAACCTTTCGCTATGTGCCAAAGAGGCATTTAAGCGGTTTTACGACCCGCATTTTCGGGTGGATGATGAAATATATAAGGTCTTAAATCTAACAAGAAATGATAGGTAAATGCAAGGCGATAGCGTACGGCAGCACAGCTTTGGACTATATTTTCAGGGAAGGCAAACTCGGTAGTCGGCTTGCCTTTCACAATCTTTGCAGCAGAGAACCAAAGGCAATCTATGAGGAAATGAAAGTGATCAGCGATTACAACAGCCGTTGCAAGAACAAGTTTCTCCGTATCGAAATAGGCATCGCACCGCAGGACGAGAAAAAGCTGCCTGTGTCCGAACTCATGTGGATAGCCCATTTGTTTGCCAAACGAATAGGACTTGACAACCACCAATGGGTGGCAGTAACGCACAAGGACACCGATAATAGACACATTCACATAATTGCTAACCGTATCAGTCTGTATGGAGAAGTCTATGATACCACCTTTGTGAGCAATAGGGCTGCAAGGGTGGCAGAGGAAATCAGCAGGGAGAAAGGCTTGACCATTGCAAAAGAGGTCAAGGCAGAAAGGAAACACCAAAATGAAAAAGCCAGCCCTACAAGAGAGCAAACAAAGCAGCAGGTGCAGAAGATTTGCTACACCTTGCTTGACAAGTACAAAGGAACAGGCGTTACAGGGCATTCTATGTTCCTTTACGAGTTGAACAAAAACGGCATTATTATAGAGCGTATGAAGAACAAGCAGGGCAAAGTATATGGCTTGAAGTTCTCATACGCAGGGCAATCCTTAAAGGCTTCCGAAATCGGCAGGGAGTTCGGCTACCATTCCCTGCAGAAGAACTTTGAAACAACCAACAAGGAAGAATCAAGGAAACCACATCTAACAGTACAAGAGCCTACAGAAAAGAAAGAACAATCTGATACAGGCTACCAACTTGTACCTCCAAGCCGCTCCTCTATCTCACGAGACAATGATACCTCACAAGTGCAGAATCCCATTGGTGCAGTGGCAGACACCATCGTTAGCGCAGCCGATGAAGCGGTGGAAGGGTTAGGCGATTTAATTACACCAAGTACACAAGGCAATGACTTAACCGAAGCTGCATGGCAGCGCAAACTCAGATACCAAGCTAACAGAAAGAAGAAACATGGAAGGGGAATATAAACATAGCATACAAAAAGTGCATAATAAAGAATATCTCATCAAAAACGCTTGCTATTCGGTAACAAAGTATTATCTTTGCAAACAGAATAACAAGCGTTCTTTGTTAGGCAGAAAACAGCGAAGTCAAGTAGCTCGCTCGTTTCCAAATCGTTACCTATTTAGTTATACCAACATGGTAACTTCTTCATTTTCAACGAGTTGTATTTTACGAATCATCTTGGTGAGCTAAAGCATTGTTTCAACAGCACTTTTTTGCCCATTTTCATCACAAATTGATTGAAAAAATCATCGCTACACTTGCTCAATTTTCATAACACATTGTATAATAAGAAGTTATCAAACTTTCTCAAAACTCGCGTATTTGCAGCCAACGGAACGGTTGGTTCAAAATACGCGAGTTATGAAGCGCCTTTTGTTAAATAATTTGACAGTTTATTTTTGCATCACACGCCGCATATATCAGTCATTTTTTCTTGACAGTTATTCTTGTTGATGAATTCAATTTCAGATCACCAAATATGCGAATGAGGACATATAGATGTACGTTTTACGTTGCATGAACAACCTTTACTTGTTGTTTGAACTTTCACATGGCGAAACAAGGAAAAATGTGTAACTTTGCAACATGATTTATCCACACAACTTTGAAAGCAAAATTAGCTTCGACCAAATAAGGGCAATGCTCAAAAACGCATGTTTATCAACCATGGGACAAGAACAGGTTGATAAGATGACTTACTCCACTCGCATAGAAGAAATTAGCCAATGGCTGCAACAAATCTGCGAGTTGCAAAGAGTAATGGAAGAAGAGGAACGGTTTCCGCTACAATATTTCTTCGATATGCGGACAGCTTTGGCACGCATACGATTGGAGAACACACACTTGGAGGAAGAAGAACTGTTTGATTTGCATCGCTCTTTAGACACCATCTTTCGCATGGTGAACTTGCTCAGACAAGGCGAGGATGGAGAAAACTTGTCCGATGAGGCGCCAAATGGTGAGGACACCGACTCGGCACCCATGACTTACCGTTATCCTGTTTTATCGAAGCTAACGGAGAAGGTAACGTTGTTTCCACAAATCCTACAGCGGATTGACCAGATTTTGGATAAATTAGGACATATTCGTGACAATGCCACACCTGCCTTGGCACAAATCCGTATGGAATTGAAGCGAGCCGAAGGGAGCGTTTCGCGCACACTCAATAGCATCTTGCGCACTGCACAGAGTGACGGACTTGTCGACCAAGATGTGGCTCCTACCTTACGTGACGGTAGGTTGGTTATACCTATTGCTCCCGGCATGAAGCGCAAAATAAAAGGAATTGTGCACGATGAGTCGGCAACAGGACGCACCGTATTTATCGAACCTACCGAGGTGGTAGAAGCTAACAATCGTATCAGAGAACTCGAAGCCGAAGAGCGCAAGGAGGTAATACGTATTTTGACAGCCGTGACGCAAAGCATCAGACCACGTATTCCGCAACTGTTGCAGGCATATCGCATGTTGGGAAACATCGAATTTATCTATGCTAAAGCACAATTGGCAAAACAAACAAAAGCCATAGCCCCCACGATTGAAGCACAACCACTCATCGACTGGATAGGTGCAGTGCATCCCTTGTTGCGCCAGTCGTTAGCCAAACAAGGCAAGAAAGTGGTGCCATTGGACATTACACTGACTGCCGAAAAGCGCATCCTCATCATCTCTGGACCGAATGCTGGTGGTAAGTCGGTGTGTCTCAAGACTGCCTGCCTACTGCAATACATGCTACAATGCGGACTGTGCATACCCGTTGGCGAACGTTCGAAGGCAGGGGTGTTTGAACATATCATGATAGATATTGGCGATGAACAAAGCATTGAGAACGATTTGAGTACTTATTCGAGTCATCTGCTGAACATGAAAAACATGATGAAAACGGCAAACGACCGCACACTACTACTGATTGACGAGTTCGGAACGGGCACCGAACCGCAGATAGGGGGTGCCATTGCCGAGGCGGTGCTACAACAGTTTTGCAACAAAAAGGCGTGGGCAATCGTCACCACTCACTACCAAAACCTGAAACATTTTGCCGACTCGCACCCCATGGTGGTGAATGGTGCGATGCTATACGACCGTCACGAGATGCAAGCCTTGTTCCAATTGGCGATTGGACAGCCTGGAAGTAGCTTTGCTATCGAGATAAGTAGGAAGATTGGCTTACCTGAAGAGGTGATTCGTCAGGCATCCGAAATCGTTGGAACAGATTACATCCAAAGCGATAAATATTTGCAAGATATCGTGCGCGACAAGCGATATTGGGAGAATAAACGCCAAACAGTTCGGCTACTCGAGAAAGAATTAGAGAGAAAAACGGCACGATACGAACAGGACATCAAAGACTTGGAACAAGAACGAAAGTTGATTGTCAAGCGTGCCAAGCAGCAAGCGGACGATTTGTTGCAAGAGAGTAACAAACGCATAGAGAATGCTATACGTGAAATAAGGGAACAGCAGGCAGAAAAAGAAGCTACCAAAAAGATACGCCAAGAACTGAAAACCTTTGAAAAGGGGTTGCAACAAGAGACTACAAATGCCAAAAGTGGCGTGATGAGCGATGAAGATTTTGCCAAAAAGGTAGCGCAAATGAAACAGCGCAAGGAGCGAAGAGAGAAACGAAAAAATGATCGTGAAGCACAAAAGCAAAAGGAAGAGCAAGCCAACAAACAGGTTGCTGCAACTAAGAAGAGTGCTGACACCTTTGCTGTGGGCGATGAAGTGCGAATGATTGGACTGACAACGGTGGGAACCATAGTGCAGGTAGAGGGGAAAATGGCTACTGTAGTCTTTGGCGATATGCGCACCAAGGTACGGAGCACCCGATTGGAACATGCGACACAAACATCAACTTCGCCATCTCGTGAAGAACGATTAGGGGCAGTGAAGGTAAGCAGAACAACACGCGACACGATAGACACGCATCGAAAAGCATTTAAGCAAGAGTTAGATGTGCGAGGCATGAGAGGCGACGAGGCGTTGAATGCCGTACAGTATTACATTGATGATGCCATCTTAATGGGAGTGAGTCAGGTGCGCATCCTGCATGGGAAAGGCAACGGTATCTTGCGCCAACTCATTCGTGACTACCTCGCAAGCGTCCCCAACGTGGTGCAATATCGGGACGAGCATGTACAGTTTGGTGGGGCAGGCATCACAGTTGTGGAACTTTGAGAATGATGTCAAAAGAGAACTGGCGCACCTTTCTTCCGTCAAGTCACCAAACCACACAGGAAAAGTAAGCCTCCAAGCAAGCACACATCTGGTTGTTATGCAGCATCAATAAGCACTGTTCAGGAACAAAGCGACACTTTTCACGGCTTCGTGAAAGGCTGTAGGTTGTCCCGGTACGGTAATAAACAGATGAGTTGCTGTGGGATATACCTCATAAATAACAGGGCGATGAAGTTTTTTCAGTCGACATACCAGTTCTTTGGTTTGGTCGAACAAGATATCATGACCTGCTGAAATAAAGAGAGTTGGTGGCAATTGGCTCAACATCTCGTCACTTGCCAATCCTACGGACGCCAGTGGATGGCGCACTTGTTGCCCACCATAGGCTTCATTGAAGGCTTCCAGTAGTTCGGCATCATTGCCATAACCTTTCCCATACGTTGTCCATGAATCGGTGTACTCGGTAAAAAGCTTTGTAACAGGATAAATGGGTATCACTTTGGCAATTCCTTGTACCGACAAAGCCGTTGCCAAAGCCAAGTTGCCACCAGCACTATCACCCCCTATCGCTATTTGTGTAGTATCGCATCCCCACTCTGCGGCATGCTTACGAAGGTATTTTATGGCTCTTTGGCAATCTTCCAAAGGGGCTGGAAAAGGATGTTTGGGGGAGAGTTTGTAATCGAGTGCTGCCACAACACAATTGGCTTCTATTGCGACCGCTGCGCAAAATTGAGCACAACTGTTAATACTTCCAAAGCACCAACCACCACCATGCAGATAAAGCAAAAGGGGACACTTTTCACGCACAGCGTTTTTAGGCATATATATACAAATGTCGGGTGTAGGATAAAAAGCATGCAGCGAATCTGGTAGCTTGCTTGCATGGTTTCTACTCTGTCGTATTTGCTGTAATTGTGTGTCATCTCCATTGATTGCTGCACGTACAGCCAACATTTGAAGATGCTGCAATCCCAGTTTCATATGAGTTAAAAACGCTTGTTGTTCTTGCAACATCTTGTGCTGCAACACAGAATCAACACTTGCACCTTGAACACTTTGAAAAGGTAAAATCATTTGTAATAAGAAGAAAATGTAGGTCAATCGTACTTTCATGAAACACGGTATTGATGATATATGCCAAGGAAACTCTCCCTTGTAACTGCAAAGATACTCATTTTTTGAAAACAATGGCGCTCATCCTACAAATAACCTACCGACTTTTCATCCTTCATTAAGCATTATTGTAAGCTGGAGAAAAGAGCAAAACGCAATGGCTGTCAACAGCAAACGAAAACAGGAGGCGCTGTTAGAACCTCCTGTTGACGACTATCATAATAGCAAATAAAAGATGAACTATTATAAGGTAAGGGCAGCACCAGCCACTATCCAGATTCCTGGTTGTGGCACATTGCCTGCGTCCATGTAGGTTTTGTTCAAGACGTTATTGGCATTGAGGTACACCTTCCAGTTACTTTCGCTCCACGTCAGACGTGCGTCCACCACGCTATAAGGCTTGTACGAGTGAGCCACTCCCTCTCTGTCCTTGTAGCTTCCCATACGGTCGAGATAACGACAAGACACACCTAAATCCAATTTGCCAATGAGATGTAGCTGTGCATCAGCCACCAACTTGTGCTTGAGATATTCTAAGACATATTTGCTGACAATGCCTTTTTCCTCCTTGTGGTCTTGATTGATAAACGAATATCCCAAAGACACTTTCTTCAAGAAGCGCTGTGAAGGCAGAATGTGCAAGAAATTAAAGTCGAAACTGCTCTCAACACCCAACGAATTAATCACGCCAAAGTTGACACTCTTCCACACCAATTCATTTTTTTCATTGCGAGTACCGTCTTGTATCCAGTCTATCAGGTTTTTGTGATGATTGTAATACACGGCAGCCTTGGCATTGATGTAAGGGTTGCCAAACTTGATACCTCCCTCGAGGGCGGACAGTTCCTCTGGTTTGAGGTGTTTGTCTGCCTTGTGACCACCTACAGAATAAAACAATTCCGTCATGGATGGCATGCGCAGTGAGGTGTTGTACGAGGCATAGAGCTTAAAGGCATCACCGATGCGATAGCTCATATCTACCCCTGGATACACACGCATGTTCATGTTCGCCTGACTGTTTTTCACAGCAATCAAGCCCGCTGAGAGGGTGAACCTATTGAGCAGCACGTTATGTTCAAATACAAATTGCGTATTGGTGCGTTGCAATCCGTTGGTGTACTGACGGTCAGTGCCATGAATGGGCTGTGGGTTTTCGAGCTTCTCCCCAAGATTTCCACTCATCAAGTCTTCATGTCTCAGCTCAGCACCGAAGGCTGTTCTACCTCCAACCCAATCAAAGTAGGCATTCAGATTGACACCATACACGTCGGTTCTGTGGTAGTTGAAAGGATATTTGTTAGGCTCTCCACGAAACAACTCAAACCTATCCATGCCTCGGTTCCAATAAACAGACGGGCGAAGATGGAATTTACCTTGCTTGTTTTCGGCTTGTATGGCTGTGAATGTCTTGAAAGTATGCTCAAACTGGTTGTCCCATTTCACGCCATAGAACGTGTTCGAACCAAAATCTTTCAAGCTCATGCCGGCATGCCACTTTACATCAACCCAACTGTCTTGATAGCTTCCTTGATAAAACGACTTGAGCGTACGGTAATCAGCATTCAGGTTTCCTGCCTTGCTACGTGAATAACCATCGCTTCGAGTTGCCGAAAGAGAAAGCTGGTTGTTCCACTTGTCACGGGCGATATTGCCCCTTAGACCTGTGGAGAGATAGCCATACGAGCCACTTTCCATACGAGCTGTGAGTGAAGTGTGGGCTGCTGCCTTGGTGACAATGTTGATGGCACCCAACAAGGAAGATGTGCCATAAACCCGACCTGCTGGGCCTTCCAAGACTTCTATGCGTTCGATTTCGCTCAAATCGACAGGAATGTCGAACGCATTGTGCGCAGTTTGCGCATCGCAGATATTGATACCATTCAACAGAATGGTGACCTGCTCCGAGTTTCCGCCACGAATACCCACATCGGTCAATGCACCCAAGGGTCCTTTCTGGCGGACATCTACCCCTATTGCTAATTTCAATAGGTCATTAACACTTTGTACCGGAGCCGAATCAATATCCTTTCGGCTCAGTACAGTTACCATTCTCGATTGCTGACTAACGGTCAGCGGAGCGCGAGAGCCTGTGACGACTACTTCGCTCAGTTTCACTGCTTGGCTTGTAAGTTGGTCATTGGGCAAGTTACGGCATACACTTACACCGTCTGCCTTTGCGTAAGTCAATGTGCTTACGCTGAGAACACTAATTAAAACTTCTTTACCAAGAGCAGCGAAGAGCGAATATCCTTTGCGGTTAAAATGCTTGAACCACAGCGGATTGCGCTTGTTAAACTGTTCTTTTACCATTGTTATTTATTAAAAAATCGCTGCAAAGGTAAATATTTTTTGCGATTTTTTAATCCTGCAAGTCGAGTTTATTTGGGTTCGTGCGTGCGATAAACCAAATAATCTCCATCAGATTGAATGCTGAACGATGCATCTTCTGCCTCGTTGAGCGTGCCTTCCCACCAACTTTTATACGCATGCGATTGCCACCGCAAGCCCTTATTTTCGATACGCTGACATGAAAAATTAAAAATACTTACTTGCTGTTTGGCAAACGACTCAAAGGTGCAATCGCCATGACAAGGCACAAACGTGCCGTAATCGGTGACCATGACAGGCTGCACACCGTAGGATTGAAAATACCGCAGCAATAAAGAGATGTTTCCCAAAGTATGATCCTCGCGCTTGCCCGTCGCTCCCAAATAGGCGATGCGGCTGTAGTTGCGACTGACACAATAACGGGTGGCCTTGGTAAGGTCGTTGTCTTCCTGCTCATGCTCAACATGCAGCACGTCATGAAATTGTAGTTTGGCTGCATCAGACATCGAATCACCATCGCCAACCACGGCTTCCACCTTATTATGTAACGAGGGATGCAGCAACTCGATGGCACTGTCGCAACACACGATGCGTGGTGCTTGCTGCAAGATTTGAGTGGGAACGGCATGCTGCGGATAATCTCCGCCCGCTAAAACCACCACGTCAAAATTGGTTGATGAGTTGATGAGCTGGTAATTCATGACGCTGCTTGTTTCATCATCGACTTCCACTTAAAGTACCCTAACACGGCAATAACGACATAAAGTCCGTACAATCCTGCCTTGAAAGGAATGCCCTTGTACACATACAGAGCGGTGCAAACCACGTCGACCACTATCCAAAAGAGCCATTGCTCCACATACTTGCGCGCCAAAGCCCATAAGCCTACGAAGCTGAGTGCATTGGTGAAGCTGTCAAGCAGGGGTACATTGCTGTTGGTAAAGCGCACCAACACATAATAAGTGGCGCCCCATGCCAAGGCGAAAAACAAGAAAACAGGCAGATAACGCTTGCCGGGCATGCGCGTAATGGGCACTTCTTGCTTTTTTTGATTGAAGAGTTTGCTACCCCACTTCCATGCAATATATCCGTAAATGGCAGCCAACGTGTAATACACTGCCATGCCCGCATCTCCGTATAAGCCATGCTTCCAATACAAAAACACGTCCATGGCAGGCATCACGATACCCACTATCCACAGCCAAATGCTGGCTTTATATTCCAAATAGATATAGACAAGTCCCAAAATGGTGGTGACTATATCCAACCAATCGAATGTCATGTTATAAAAATAAGCCCACCTCCTTGTGCTTTTCTACGCCAAAGAGGTGGGTAAGATTTGATATTTATCAGAACGTCAATGACAAGTTTGCCATGAAGTTGATAGGAGCCTGTGGCGCAAAGCCAGCCATATACTGTCCGTTTTTGCCATAGGTAGCTACGACGTTGCCTTGTGCATCCTTCTTAAAACTAGGTGCTGCCCAGCCGTTATTGTCGTATTTGGCACTGAAAAGGTTGTAGACGGTACAGCCAACGGTAGCCTCTTTCAAGCCCAACTTGTGATAGGCAAAGGTGTAAGCCACGTTGAGATTGGTGGTAAAGATGCTGCCCAACATCATGCTCACGTCTATATCTTGACCTTTGGCGTCTTTGGTTTGATAGTTTTTCAGACCTGTATTGGTGAGATACTGCTCACCAATATACTGCGTATGAACATTGGCTGACAAACCTTTGTAGTTGAATGAGAAGATGTTGTTGAAGATAAGTTCTGGAGAAAAACTGGTAGGTGTGTCGCCCAAAGAAGCGTGCTTCCCATCTTCCAACTTCACCCTCCAGTCCTTAACACGGTTCTTGCTGAAGGTAGCATTGACGTTCCAAGTGAACCAGTCGACAGGTTGCCAAGCCGATTCCAACTCAATACCCATACGATAGCTGCGACCTGCATTCTTTGTCTTCATCTCACCGATGGCATCCAGTTCGCCAGTGAGCACAAATTCGTTGCTATAATTCATATAATATAGGTTGACACCTGCACTGTACTTGGCACTGGCAAACTGATAACCTATTTCCAAATCGCCTAATTTCTCTGCTTCCAACTTGGTGTCAAGGTTTTGCTCAAAACTGTTACGGGTAGGCTCTTTGTGCGCAATGGCATACGATGCATACACGCGGTTGTTGGAATCAGCCTGATAATTGAGTCCAAACTTAGGATTGAAGAAATTGAACTTTTGGTCGAGATTGAAGACAATCTGCTTTTTATTGTTGTCCCATGCGTCGGAAGGACCCGTCATCTTAACGCCCACATGACGATATTGTAAGTCGGCAAAGGCACTCAAACCCTTTACGAACTCCCAGTTTACCTTTCCGTAAACGTTGCCGTCCACCTTCTTGGTATCGTTGTTGTAATACTCGTTATCAGGCTCCAATGTGGAGGGTCCCATTTGATACACCTTCTTCTTTTTGCCGTTGGCATCTTCTATCTGATAGAAAGGGGCACCCGTCCAAATGACTTTTCCAAAGTGACCGCCCACATATTTGTTCCAACCGCCACCGATGTTGGCTGTCAAACCGCTGTTGTTGTCATAGTTAATGGAACCTACAGCACCATAAAAATCGTTGTCCATCTTCTTTTGGCGAACCAAGTCGCCCAACAACTTGGTGTCTTTAGACAAATGATATTGATACCACTTGCCTTTTCCTTTGTACTGCTCGTAGTATCCGTCGCCCTTGGTATAGTGCAAGGCAACGTTGAGTTTCCATTGGTCTCCAAGCAGTTGACTCCAATGCAGCTGGTAGTTTTGCTGGTGATAGTTATCCGTTTGTCCGTCGTAATATTTCACCTTGCCCTTGGCATCTTTATACTTACCGGCCGAATTGTAGGTGCGTCCGTACAAACTTTGCTCGTATTTGGAAGCGTAGTACCATGCGTGATAAGTACGTTCCACGCCATTGAAGGTGACAAACTTCACCATGGTGTTGTCCGAGAAGTAGCCCGCTTGAATGAAATACGAATTGAGTTTGGTGGAAGCACGGTCCAAATAGCCGTCGCTACCGATGTTGGAAAGGCGTCCTTGTATGCCCCAATGGCCACCGATGAGCCCTGTTCCGAAGCGCAAAGTCTCTTTGTGCGAACCGTAACTACCGCCCGAAAGGTCGATGCCGAAGAATGGTTTGGTACCGATATTCTCGGTCTGCATGTTCAAGGTAGCACCAAAGGCACCCGCACCATTGGTAGACGTACCAGCTCCACGTTGCAGCTGCATGCTCTGCACACTCGAGGCAAAGTCGCTCATGTTCACCCAAAAGAGGTTTGCACTCTCGGCATCGTTCTGCGGAATGCCGTTCACCGTGATGTTGACGCGTGAGGGGTCTACGCCACGCACACGCAGAGAGGTGTACCCAATACCATTACCTGCATCGGAAGTAAAGGTAATTGATGGCAAGGTAGACAACAAGAACGGAATATCCTTGCCATGGTTCATCTGCTTGATTTGCTTTTGTGTCAAGTCCGAATGCGCCATAGGCGTCTTCTTGTTGGCACGAGTAGAAATTACTTGTACATCTTGTAACTCGTAAGTATGCAAGGTGTCAATAGGTTGCACCGCATACACATGGACGGCAGTCATCGCAAACACTGCCCATAAAAACTTTTTCATTGATAAAAATAAGTCATCAATAAATACATAAATAAGGGAGAGAGCAAGTGCAAAGTTTTACAGTTAAAGAACTTCGCCCACTTGGCTTCTTGGTCGATTCCTACGCTGGTATTATCCAGATCAGGTCAGAAGGTTTGTTCTCAGCCCACGAATAAAGTGAGCACCCTTAGCTTACAGTTTGTAAACCGACGGCAAAGGTATGACTTTTCTGTAAGATTTGCAAAAAATAGTTGAAAAAACAAAGGTCGCAATCATTCATTCTTCATGAGCAAGACACGCTACCCATCAAAAAAGCCCATCAGTAACTTACTGACAGGCTCTTGCAGAATGTGGAGCTGGAGGGAGTCGAACCCTCGTCCAAACAGGGAAACCATACGCTTTCTACACGCTTATTCTGGCCTTTAGTTTTCGTGTTATGGCAAGACCCAGACCACCAACCATAACCTTATCCTCTAAAAATTCATTTGCCGAGCGAGGCATCAACAAACTATTTCCGATTTACCTGCACCGCTCAACCCTCAGATTCGGAACCACATCCTTGGAGCGATGTCTCGTCCCATCAACTATTGACGGGATAAAGCCAGTAATCTACTGTACTTCGATTAGGCAGCGAGAGCGTAATTGTTTTCGCCAATTAAATTGTTGCCTGCTAAGATTTAGGAGCCAACAAACCATGCTCCGCGTGCTTACATACCATTTCATCCCGCTGTCAAATCCAGTCAACCCCAAGATGATTTCACTACACCAAAGTGATGAACGTGAAAAAGTGGTAGTATCAAGAAGAAAGTCCACGAAGCTCTACAACTATTTCTTGTGAAGAGCGTTCCAGTCTTTGCCCCTGATTTGCAAAGATACAACTTTTTCATGGTTTTGCAAATAGAACACGAAAAATCTTGCTTTTCAACCTCAATTGATAAGGATTTTTTATTGCCCCACCCTATCTGATCATAAAAAAATATATACCTTTGTAAACAGCTCTTGCATTTTAGAGCAATGTTGTTGAACAACAAATGAAACCAATACAACAAATAAACGAAACAAGACAATGAACGCAAGCGTTCTGCAAATAAAACAAATCTGTCAACATCAACATGTTGTACACCTTTGCCAAATTTGTTTCATTCGGTGAACGCCAGCGTTCATAGATTCCAGCAATCGGATTTGTTTCTTTTGTTCAATTTGTTGTTAAAACAAAAGAACATGATTGTTTTTGACAACAAACGACCAATATAAATGAAAAAGCCATGACCTTTGTATGGATGCAACTGGCGTTGGGCTACTGACAACCTTTGCATTCTTTAATCATTGATACAACCTAAAAATAGTTATAAATTAAAACAATAGTACAATGAAAAAGCTTTTTTTATTCGTCTTTCTCTTTTGGATGAGCTCGCCATTATGGGCTGGCAAGGTGATTACCGACAGTATACACAGCAATGTGCTGGATAGTACGATGACCTACAATGTCTATTTGCCCACAGGATATGAACTGTCATCACAAAAATATCCCATTGTTTACTTGCTGCATGGGCTGTATGGCACTTATAAAGATTGGGCTTCGAAGGCAAATGTGAAAGAAGTAGCCGACGAATTGATAGAAACTCAGGAGGCTGTGCCTATGGTGATTATTATGCCCAATGCAGGAAATCCTGATGTAAGAAATCAGTGGAATGGCTATTTCAATATGCCTGGTTGGAACTATGAAACGTTCTTCTTTACCGAACTGATGCCTGCCGTAGAGAAAAAATATCACACTTACACAGACAAGAATCATCGTGCCATTATGGGACTCTCGATGGGTGGAGGCGGTAGTACGGTGTATTGCCAACGGCATCCCGAGCTTTTCTCGTCATGCTATGCCATGAGTGCTTGGTTAGACAATAAAGAACCAGAGGTTGCCCCACATGGGAAGGACAAATTGTACTATGTTTCTAAATCGGTGCATGACCATTCGGCAATTGATTTCATCACGAACGCTGACGAAACCACGAAACAACAGTTGCGCTCTGTTCGCTGGTTTTTCGACTGCGGAGATGACGATTATTTGGTAGAACTATCCTTTAAGATTCACCAACTCTATGCCAAAGCAGGCATCAAGAGCGAGCTTCGCATTCGCAATGGCGTGCACAATTGGGAATATTGGCACAGCTCATTGCGACTTGCCCTTCCGTTTGCTTCGATAGGTTTTAGAAAGTAACGGTGTAAAAAGGCGGTAACATCCGCTGTTTCGACAGCTGAAGAAGACCAAAAGGCACGCTCTATGAGTGCCTTTTGGCTTTTCCCGGAATCCATTCTACCTCCACATCCTTACTGAAAGTTTGCTGAATAATACCCGTATGTGCCAGTCTATTGCCGGCTGGTAAAAATTTACATTTAATGCGACGAATATGCTGATGGATATTGAAGTCGGCTTGCTGAGCTACCAAATCGCTTTCTACCGTTAGATGAAATCGACCGAAGCCATCTAACACCACCGTCTTTCCATCAGACAGTTGCTGTTTTAGCTCGTCCACCAACTCGGTAATCAAGCCTTGCACTTCGCCTCTTTTGAAGGTAGTGTTCGATTCAATGATGGTTGCCAATTCGTCCGTGTGGATTTCACCTGTCGACACGACCTTGGCATACCATTTACTTTGCTGCACTTTGTTTTTGAATTTTGACTGCATTAGTCTAATCAATATTGACATGGTTTCATGGTTTTAAGTGTTTGACACATGATGATAATAGTAGAAAACAGACTGTTTTGGAGTATAAAACAAGCTGTTTTATCTCACAAAACAAACTATTTTGCACTTTTCATCCTATGAGATACAAAGTTAAAAGCAAAAACATTGATTTGCAAGCATCATCCTTCAATGCAGGGCGCATTCTTCCTTTTTTCAGCGGATATGCCTATCATTTAATGCAGGTGAAACTATATTCAGCGTTTTTTGGACGCAAAAAAGAGGGAAAAGTTGAGAGTTAGTGCACATCTTACGCAGTCTCTTCAATAAATATTGTTACCTTTGCAACATTTAAGCAAAAAAAGAGTTAATAATATAAACGACGGATGAATGGGAAAGTTCTTCAAGATAGAACAGACCTGAACCCTCCTTCACGCTTTGCAGAATAATTGACAAGTTTGTCCAAATGATATTTTTATAACTTTGAACATGATGATAAGAAAAAGTTACACCATTCTTGATATGAAAAGAATCGTTATCTATATCCTCTTTTTAACACTCTGTCCAATCGCTGCTCACGCTCAGTCGAGCATGACAGATGAGCAAATTCTTGAGTTTGTCTTAAAGAAAAATGCCGCTGGCACGTCACAAGCACAGATCGTTACCAAACTGATGCAGAAAGGTGTGAACATACAGCAAATACGAAGGGTGAGGGACAAATATGAACGACAGCGCAAGCAAAGCGGACTGGGCAATGTGGCTGACCAAACCGTTGCTCGGGCAGAGAGCAGGATGCGAGAAGCCAATGGCAACTCACATCAAGCAGCCAAACGATTTAATACCATCAAGAATAAAACAGATAATAGGGAACAACAGTCTGTTCAACGCATTCAAGGACAACCATCATGGAAAGCAGAGTATGACGAAAATAGCGAAGATTTTCAACGGATGCAGAATGAATTGCAGTATATCACACCAACCGACTCCATTGAATGGCTCAAACAGATTTTGAAAAAGCGTGAAGAAGAGAGGCGCAAAGTTTTTGGTCGTGACATCTTCAACAACGAAGAGCTGACCTTTGAACCCAGCATGAACATCGCTACACCGCAAAACTATCGGTTAGGTCCGGGCGATGCTGTTTATATTGACATCTATGGGGCATCCCAAAAATCTATACAAAGCACGGTATCGCCAGATGGCGATGTGAACATTGAGGGCTATGGACCTGTTCAGGTCAGCGGACTGACCATTGCGCAAGCCAATCAACGCCTGCGCACACAACTCGGTGCACGATACAGTAGCAGCAAGGTGCGTCTGACATTAGGACAGAGTCGTACCATTACTATCAATGTCATGGGCGAGGTAATGACGCCAGGAACTTATACCGTTTCAGCCTTTGCTTCAGTTTTCCATGCGCTGTACATGGCTGGAGGAACCAATAACTTGGGAACCCTACGTAACATCAAAATCTATCGCAACAACAAGTTGGTGTCTACTGCCGATGTTTACGACTATATCTTGAATGGCAAAATGAGAGGCAACGTACGCTTGGCAGACGGTGATGTGATCTATGTGGGACCGTACGACTGTTTGGTGAACATCACAGGTAAGGTGAAACGCCCCATGTTTTATGAAATGAAGAGCAACGAAAGCATGGGTACCCTATTGAAATATGCCGGAGGATTTACTGGAGACGCCTACAAAAAGGCGGTACGTGTGTTGCGAAAGACGGGACGTGAATACGCTGTTTTCAATGTGGCAGAGTTTGACATGAACTCTTTTCATGTGGCAGACGGCGACTCGGTATCGGTAGATTCTATCATTCAGCGTTACAGTAACACGGTAGAAATCAAAGGAGCAGTATTCCGCCCTGGCATGTATCAATTGAGTAACGACATCAACAGCGTGCGTACACTGATACAACATGCCGAAGGACTGAAGGAAGAAGCTTTCACCAACCGTGCCATTATTCACCGTTTGAAAACAGATCGCACATTGAAAGTGCTGTCGGTAGACGTGGCAGGCATCATGAACGGCACCACAGCCGATGTGCCTCTTCAAGAAAATGACGTGCTGTTTATTCCCACCAAAGAAGAACAAATGAACCAGCGCACTATCACCATTCATGGCGAAGTACAATATCCTGGCATCTATAACTATGCCGACAACGAGACATTAGAGGATTTCGTGTTGCAAGCAGGAGGTCTAAAAGAAACGGCATCTACCGTAAAAGTGGACGTGGCACGTCGCATCATCAACCCCAAAGCACTTACCACCGACTCGCTCATCGCCAAGACATATACCTTTGCTCTGAAAGACGGATTTGTGATTGACGGCGAACCCGGTTTTGTTTTGCAACCCTATGATGAGGTTTATGTTCGTAAGAGTCCGGGTTATAGTGACCAGAAGAACGTAAGTGTAGAAGGTGAAGTGATGTTTAATGGCGTCTATACCCTGAACAAACGCAACATGCGACTCACCGATTTGCTGGAAGCAGCAGGCGGTGTAACCGATTTGGCATACGTCAGAGGCGCACGACTGGAACGAATACCCAACGATATGGAACGCTCCAGAATGGAGACAGCCTTGAAGATGCAGGAAGAAGAGCTACAACGCCAGCTGCTACAAATGGCAGTAAACAACAATAATCCGGCAGGAATCCAACAATTAGGGCAAAACTCCTCCAACACTCAGCTTAGGAAGTTTGAGATTCCACGCTCGTTCCCTGTAGGTATTGAACTGGATAAGGCTATTGCTAATCCCAACAGCGATGCAAATATTGTACTGCGAGAGGGTGACCGATTAATTCTTCCCCAATACAGTGCGACAGTGAAGATAAATGGTGCCGTGATGTATCCTAACACAGTAGCCTACCAAAAAGGAAAGAAAGCCAAGTACTATATTAATGCAGCAGGAGGATTTGCTCAAAATGCCCGTAAGAGCAACGCTTATATCATCTACATGAACGGTATGGTAAACAAGGTTTCACAAGGAGCAAAAATAGAACCTGGTTGCGAAATTGTAGTTCCCAGCAAGCTATCTCGAAAGATGAGCATTGCAGAAACAATGAGCCTTGGTAGTGGCATCACCAGCATCGCTGCCATGATAGCAACAATTGCAAATATGGTGAAATAAGTTTGTCTGTGATATCAACAATTCATTGATTTGTGCTAAAAAAGAAGTGTGATGAAAGAAGGAAATGAACAAATACATCTCTCCGAAATCGTTCAACGAATCATTCATAAAAAGTGGATCTACACCATTGTTCTGTCCTCTACCTTTGTGGTGGCGTGTTGTTTAATACTTCCTGTGCCCAGATATTATCGAAGTGGAGTGACATTAGCTCCCGAATTAGGAAATGTCAATGGTGGAGGTAGCCTTTCTGACATCGCTGCGTCAATGGGCTTTAACTTGAACAACACAGTTTTGTCGGATGCAATTTCACCTGAACTGTACCCAGAACTCTTAAAATCAAATAGATTTATTCTTCAACTGGTTAACACACAAGTTACAAATATTGAAGGCGATATCAACACCACCTATTATAATTATTTGGACAAGCATCAGAAGCAAAACCCGTTGATGATTCCTCTTTATGCTGTAGAAAAACTCTTCATGAAGAAAGTGCATCCCTCATCGAAAA
Organism: Hoylesella timonensis S9-PR14; assembly: GCF_000762405.1. GTDB lineage: Bacteria > Bacteroidota > Bacteroidia > Bacteroidales > Bacteroidaceae > Prevotella > Prevotella timonensis_A. Next base: position 23,430 of record NZ_JRPQ01000115.1, read on the forward strand.
GCCAGCAGATAGATCCATTTCAACTTACAAAAAGAGAAAATGATATTTTTGGCGCCATTCGGAACAAAATTAGCTGTAGTGTGGACAAAAAAACAAACTTAATCACCATAACAGTAGAAGACCAAGACCCCTTGATAGCTGCAACAATGGCTGATACGGTACGCAACAAACTACAAACGTTTATCACAGAATACCGAACCAGTAAGGCGCGTCACGACATGGATTATTACAAGCAACTAACCATGAAAGCTAAACAAACATACGAAAAGGCGCGCCAAGCATACGGAAGTTATGCAGATGCGAATATGGAAGTTATGCTTGAAAGTTTCAAATCAAAGAAAGACGATTTGGAAAACGATATGCAACTCAAGTTTAATGCCTACAGTACACTGAACACACAGTTGCAGGCTGCCATAGCCAAGGTTCAAGAAAAAACGCCTGTATTTACGGTCGTAACCAGTGCTTCGGTACCATTGAAACCTGCAGGACCTAAACGTATGCTTTTCGTGGCAGGTATGCTATTCTTAGCATTCATCATTACAACCGTCTATGTCTCAAGAGATTTAATTTTCTAAGGTTTCTTAAATAAAGATGACAACCTATCAAGCCAACAATAAGAGGATAGCAAAAAACACGATGTTCTTATATATCAGGATGTTTTTTGTATTGCTGGCCAACCTGTATATCTCACGTATATTGTTAGACACGCTTGGTGTTGTTGACTATGGCATATATATGGTTGTCGCTGGTCTGGTGTCTCTCTTTGGCTTTTTCAACACAACGCTTGCGTCCACCTTGCAACGCTATTACAACTATGAGGGCACTCACAAACGGGAACAAGGTATTCAAGATATTTTTGCAACAGGCTGTATTATCAATCTACTGGTAGCAGTGTTTACCTTTATCTTATTGGAATCGGTTGGCTTATGGTATCTCAATCACTATTTAGTGGTACCTGCCGACCGCATAGAGGCTGCTAAAATACTTTTTCATGCCTCTACCCTTTCGTTGGTTTTGATTATTCTCCAAATCCCAGCCACAGGACTTATCCTTGCCAAAGAAAGAATGGGATTTTACGCAGCGGGTAGTATGATTGACGTCAGCCTAAAGGTAGCAGCAGCTATGGCATTACCTTACATCGGTGGCGAACATATCTCAGTGTACGCATATTTCTTGCTTGGAATTGCCTTCTTTGATTTTTTGCTGTATCATGGATATGCCAAAATGTCTTTCCTTTATATTCACCTAAGTAGAAAGATAAACTGGCAAACCGCCCGTTCGTTGTTGGCATTTACGGGATGGAACATGATGGGCACGCTGGCATTCATGCTTAGAGGACAAGGTATCAGTCTGTTGTTGAACAATTTCTTCGGTCCTATCGTTAATGCCGCACGTGGAATCTCAATGCAAATAAGCAGTGCAGTGGGACAGTTCTCCTCTAATGTGTCAATTGCTTTTGCACCTCAAATATCTAATTCGGTGGCTGCACAAGACCACAGAAGGGCACAATACTTGATGTTTACAGAATCCAAGATATGTTATGCGCTCATGCTGATCTTGGCTACTCCGTTATGTTTGGAGATTGACTATATCCTCAACTTATGGCTTGGCCATCATATTCCGTCCAATACCAACATCTTTTGTGTCTTAATGCTTATCGATGCGTTGATTTGTACGCTTAACACTCCCTGCACACAGATTACATTGGCAACAGGAAAGATAAAACTTTACGAGATTGTAAGTACCACCATTAACCTCTGTCTCATTCCTGTGTGCTATATCTTTCTTAAAATAGGGTATGGAGCAGTGAGTTCTTTTGTTATTACCATTGTCTTTTCAATCATCCTTCAGATAGGATGCCTCATCATCACTCATCAACAATTTAATTTCAAATACGTCAACTACCTTAAGGAGGTACTTTTTCCTTGTCTCGCCATGACTATCCTACTGCCCGTCACCCCTACGCTTATAAAGATAAATATGCACACATCTTTTCTTAGGCTCACCGTGGTCTGCGTTATGGCTTTATTGACTTGCATTCCTATGGTATATTGCATACTCTTAAATCAAAAAGAAAAGATATTGGCGAAAACATTTGTTTTGAAATTGATACAGAGAAATCAAAATAACAGTGTAAACCTATGAAAATTTCGATCATCACCGTGACATACAACAGCAGTAAGACTGTGGACAGAACTATTGAGTCGGTACTGCATCAATCATATCCAAACATAGAGTACTGGGTAATAGACGGCAACTCTACAGATGGCACAGTTGACAAGTTGAAACGATATGAGAACAAATTTGAAAAAAGACGCTATGGAAAGTTTCATTGGATATCTGAGCCAGATAACGGCATCTATGATGCGATGAACAAAGGAATAGAAAAAAGTACTGGTGAAATTGTTGGTATCTTAAACTCTGACGACTGGTTCACAACAAATGACGTGGTTGAAAAGATAGTAAAAGCATTTACAGATGACATAGATGCGGTGTACGGTGATATATACACTGTTCAGAAAGAGACGCCTGATGTTTGTTCCTATCGTTGCAACAGCAGGATTTTTCGACCATATCTCCTAAAATTTGGTTGGGCTCCACCACATCCCTCATTCTACGTTAGAAGATCAATCATCAAAGCATACGGGGCTTATGACCCGACGTACAAAATAGCTGGTGACTTTGAACTCATTGCGCGCTATATTCACCGACATCACATACATACAAAATATATTCCCATGGATTTTGTCACCATGACTACAGGCGGAGCAAGCACCAAAGACGCACAAGCATATAAAGAGGGAATCAGGGAAGTGAGGCAGGCTTGCAAAGAGCTGGGTATTCACACCAATGGTCTGAAACTTTCCATGAAACGCTTCATTTCCATGGTTGCTAACAGAATATAATCAACATGCAGCTAAAAAGGTTAAGATTTATTCAAGTAGATCTCTACATTTGTACAAGCATACTCTGTTTGTACTTTGCTGCATTTGCAAGCCTTTATTCACCCACGGCGAACAAGGTTGGACTCTATGTTGCCATTCCTATGGCTATGCTATTGTGTACGCTCATCAATAGGGGCTTTAGAACAAATCTATACGAAAAAATTTTGTACGCTTTGCTACTTTGGGATTGTGTTGCTTATTTTTGGGCAGATGATAAGGCATTGGCATCAACAGAAGTACACCAAGTCTTGGGAGCAGCTATGATGATCTATGTAGTTTCAATTCTTTCTCGTTATTCCAAATACCAAAAGTTTATTTATTTCACCTATATCATTCTCTATTTAAGTGCGTGGAATTATGCCATTCACAACATATTCACAATGATGGTCAATGACAGCGACCGACTGAATGACGAAGAGCTGAACGCCAATACGATGGCATATTATACGTTTTATGTGTCATATCTATTGTTCATGCTCTGGCAAATTTCTAAAAATAAATGGATGAAACGCACATGGCTCTTCTTGTTTTGGATAATGATTCCAGCTTCTTTTGGCGTTTCGTTGCTCACCGCCTCGAGACAAGTCATGATTATACAAGTTCCGTTATACTCACTTCTCATATACCAACGATACTTCAAAGGGTCATCCATGAGAAAAAAGATGTACTTCAGCCTGGTTGCCTTAACCGTCATGGTTTCCCTATCGGGGAAGATTATAAATACATACGACAACAGTTTCCTTAAAGAACGAGCCGAAAAAAATGTAGCTGACGACAGCAGGATGGAGTTGGTACGAGATGCAACGAAAGTGGCATTGAAAAACATGCCATTGGGCGTGGGTAGTGCAAATTATCAAGGGGTTTCGTCCAGAAGACAAATTTCACACAATTCCTATTTGGAGGCATTCGTGAATATGGGGATTATAGGACTGATCCTATACGCAGCTTTGATGATGTCTTTCACGATTCGTCAATGGAAACGCTATAAACGGTACGATGACAAGATGTACTTTTATTTCTTTACGTTCGGACTAATCTATGTTTTGGACGGTGTTTTTTTCGTATTTTATAATGCTATTTGGCTTATATCCTTTTTCATGCTCGTTGCGGCACACAGCGAAACGTATTACTCTGAACATCATAAAGAATTAAATAAAAGCAATAGAGAAGAACTTTCAACCCATTGCGGGACACAAGAACAAATGCTATAAAATGAAGAAGATTCTTTTAGTTGATACCAAATATAAAGAAGGTGGACCAAAAACCGTTCATCAAAACATCTTGAACTCCTACCTCTCGAAGAAGTACGAGATTAAGGAAATAGGCCTCAACGACAGTGTGCTACATTTCAATCCTATTAAGGGCATCAAGTTCGTACTCGCTTATTGGAAACTTATCAATGCAGAGCATGCCGATGTGGCTCTCGTGCGGGGTTTACAATATATTGGCTTTTTAATGGTTTTGGCTGCAAAACTTTCAAATGTTAAAAAGACAATTGTTTGTGTCCACGGATCTGACTGGGATGTACCAGAAAGAACTTTCAGGAAAATAATTCTTAAATACATTATAGAACCCTTGGAAATAAGAATGGCTGATAGTATTTTTACGGTTTGCCAAGCAGAACAGAAAATTGTGAAACCTTTAAAACTGGCTAAGAAAAGAGCTAACAAAGGTGTAATTTACAATACTTTCCCTAATATTAATATCAATAAGATTACCTCAGGAAAACTCAGAAAAGAACTGAGTATTCCTGAAAATAAAATCATTGTCATCTCTGTTGGGCGTGTTGTTATTAGAAAAGGACATCAATATATTATTGAGACGCTCAAAAATTTCAAAGACTCAGTCTTTGTTTTTGTCATTGTTGGGAGTGGCGATTATCTTCATCACTACGAAGAGCAGTGTAAAGAAGAAATTGCCGAAAGACGTTTATTTCTCCTCGATAATAGAACAGATGTCTACGAGTTGCTCAAAGACAGTGACATCTTCCTGTTTCCCACCCTCAACGAAAACCACTCCATGGCACTGCTCGAGGCCATCAACATGCACTGCACAGCCATCGTAACCAACGTGGGAGGCAATACAGAGACAATAATAGACGGCGAGACAGGAATTGTTATTAGACCTAAAAACACAGCCGATATTGTACGCGCACTTTATCGGATGAAAGATAAAGATGTACGGAAAATATATTGTAACGAAGCCTTCCGCTACGCCAAAGAAAAATTTTCGATAATGAACACATTGGGAAAGCTCGAAGAACTATTTTGAAAATTATTTTAACAAAACCGTAAGCAGATAAAGATTACAAGATGTAGGAAAATTATTATTCGTTCCCTCCTTTCCACCCTATCTTAAATTTACTGACAAATGCCATCTGATTTAAAATAGGTGTTGAATAAAGTTGTGCCAGCATGATGAAAACGACAAAACAAAAAAATCATATTGCAAAGAAAACAGATAACCAAGCTCACACTGCTGTCCGTGTAGTGCACCCTCTGTACAACACTTTTGAATGAATACTATCCTTAATCAAAAAAATATAATTATCTTTGCAATAAGAAAAAAATAGCTAAATAGATAAGTAAACGATAGCACGCAATAAATATTTGTCAGAACTAATAGCGTTACAAAATTTAGAGGTGTACAAATAAAGACAACTCGTTGGAATTATAAAATAAACCACTTATGAACACCGATTTAATTTCTGTCATCATACCCTCTTACAAACCAGACAACTATATTTACAAATGCTTGGAGAGTGTTGCCAGACAGGATATAGACAAACAACGCTACGAAGTTATTATAGTGCTGAATGGATGCAACGAACCTTATCATACTGACATTAAGTTGTTTTTGCAACAAAAGTTTCAGGGAATCAAAACCTTGCTTTTGCAAACTGATGTTGCAGGCGTATCGAATGCCCGCAACATAGGCTTAGACAACGCACAGGGAGAATACATCGCTTTTATTGATGATGATGATATCGTATCAAAGAACTATCTTTCAGAGTTGTACCAAACAAATTGCAAATATCCGCTTCAAATTGTGGCGTGCAATGTAAAAGCATTTTATGATAACAACTTAAATGACACAAAACCCGATTATATTGGCAAATCTTTCTTGAAGAAGAAAAATGAGAAAAAATCAAGTTTGTCAGTGTTACAAGGAAGAAAATTTATGAGTTCTACATGTTGCAAACTAATCCCTAAGGTAATCCTCACAGACATTTGGTTTGACATTGAACTCACACAAGGTGAGGATTCTTTGTTCATGGCAACCATCAGTAACAAGACAAGTGGTATCGTCCTTGCCTCAGAAGAATGCATTTATTATAGGCGAATTAGACAAAATTCATCTTCTCATACGGCCATGAACTGGATGAAGCGTGTACAAATCACGGGAAGTTTACTAAAAAGATATGTGAGACTGCTTTCTACAGGAAAATATAATTTATGTTTCATTGTAACTCGCATGTTAGGCACTGTTAGAGAATACATTTTTTACTACTAACAAAATGGCAAAGATATTATATATCACAAAAGAACATCATTTATACTCCTATGACAAACGAAGTCTCTGCATCGATGGAGTTCCCTTACGGAAGTTCCCTTTGTCTGGGGTGAAATACACCTGTTATCCTATACGAATCTTGAACAGGATGTTCAGACTTGAGCCAAGATGTATGGCAAGAGTCTGTTCAGACCTATTCATTATCGTCTTCCAAAAACGTCTATATGTATACAGCGTAAAGGAAGGCGATTTCAAAGAAATCATACCTTGCAGAAAAGGATTTAGCAATCCTCTTCACCTGTGTTCCATGTATTCGTACGGAGATGACAAAATTTTATGGGGAGATTATGGACAGAATTCCAATCATGAAGAAATTAACATTTACCAATATACGAAGAAAAAGGGATTGACCATCGTCCATACCTTTCCTGCTGGAACAATCCGTCACATTCATAACATTGTATATGACGAATATCATAAGCGTTTCTTCATCTTTACAGGCGATTTTGAGAAAATGGCTGGTATCTACGTGGCAAATACAGATTTCTCTGAAGTAAAGCCGTTTCTTATAGGGGAGCAAGACCATAGGTGCGTGATAGGAAGAGTTTTTCCTCAAGGATTGCTGTACGCTACCGATGCAACGATGCAAGACAACTGTTTATATTTTGTTGACAACCATGACAAAAAGCCGAAAAAGGTGTGCGACTTACATGGCTCTGTAATCTATGGCACCAACCTCAACAACGGATTGGTTATCTCCACCACAGTAGAACCATATCCGTCGGTTTTGGGACATAGGCTTCTTTCCATGTTTGATTACAGACTGGGGAAAGGAATTAAAAGCAAGCATGTTGATGTCCTGTACATCACCAACGACTTACAAGTAAATCGCATTGTTCGTCTCGTGAAGGATATTTGGCCTATGAGACTTTGCCAATATGGCCAGGTGGAGTTTCCTGAGATAGAAGAGGCGGACAAGCAAGCAAATATATTATGTTCGCCCATGGCTGTCAGAAAATACGATGGAAAGTTGTGTGAAATAAAGCTCGATTCCCTTTTGTTTGACATTATCAAATAACGCAACATGAAAATACTTGTTACTTCCATATACTACTATCCTGAAATAGGTGCAGCGCCCTCACGGATTACTAATTTAGTCGAGGCACTACAAGCAAAGGGAAATCAAGTGGACGTACTAACGTCATTGCCAAATTATCCCAAAGGAAAACTTTTTGACGGTTACAGGAACTGCCTGTACATGTCTGAGGCTATCAACAACTGTCATGTCTACAGATACTGGATGTACGCTACTGTCAGCAAGAAGCCTTTGCTGCGAGCTTGGAGTATTCTGTCGTTTGCATTGATGATTTGGGGATTCGCATTCCATTTCAGGCGTATAAGGCGTTATGACCGTATCATTATCCAATGCCCACCATTGCCCGTAGCAACATCTGCAATGTTAATATTTAAATGCTTGTACCGACGTACTACGATTATCAATGTCTCAGACCTGTGGCCTCTATCAGCTGTAGAGTTAGGAGCCATGCGTAAAAATAGTCTTTCATACAAATTGTTCGCATGGATGGAACGTTTCGTCTATAAAAAAGCCGATGGTATCATGGCTCAATCAAATGAATCGATACGGCATATCTCCATGTTCTCTGAGCAAACACCTAAATTTCTCTACAGGAATCTACAGAAATACAAAACCGCTGTGGGCAAACGCCGCAGCAAAGGTAATCTCAAGGTTGTATATGCTGGACTCTTAGGAGTTGCCCAGAATTTACTTGAGATAATACAAGTCATTGATTTCAAGAATATTGGCGTCGAATTGCATTTATACGGAGGTGGGAACCAAGCTAACGTCATTAAACAATACATAGACACACATAACACCAATGTGTTTTATCATGGAGTAGCCCCCAAATCGGAGATGGAAAACATCTTGCGTTCCTATGACGCATCTTTGATTCCCCTGACGGTACATATTAAAGGAGCAGTCCCTTCAAAGCTGTTTGACATCATTCCATTAGCCATTCCAGTATTATTTTGCGGCGGAGGAGAAGGAGCAGAGATTGTGAGGAACTATCAGCTGGGATATGTTTCAGAACCAAGAGATTATCTGTCCTTAGAAGAGAACTTGATCAAACTGTCAAAAATGCCTCCTGAACAATATATTTCTCTCACCGAGAATTGTTGTCACGTTGCACAAGAGCATTTTAATTTTGACGAACAGATGACACGTTTTACTTCTTTTCTGAATAAGTTTAACTAAGAATAATATCAATGACACGACAACAGAAAACCGTCATGCTGGTCTTTGGAACTCGTCCTGAGGCTATCAAGATGGCACCACTCATTAAAGAGTTTCAAAAGGAATCTGATATATTTAACACCTTGGTATGCGTCACTGCCCAACATCGACAGTTGCTTGATCAAGTCATGGATGTTTTCCATCTGACTGCAGACTACGACTTGGATATCATGCAACAAGGACAGGATCTATATGACATCACATCTCGTGTGCTGCTCAGCATGAGAGACGTGTTAAGGCAGGCTCGCCCAAATCTTGTACTTGTTCATGGAGATACCACAACCAGTACAGCCGCTGCACTGGCTGCTTTTTATCAACAAATTCCTGTTGGACACATAGAAGCCGGCTTACGTACCGGCAACATTTACAGTCCATGGCCTGAAGAGATGAACAGACAAATAACAGGGCGCATCGCATCTTATCATTTTGCACCCACTGAAACCAGCAGAGCGAATCTTCTAAAAGAGAATGTACACCCAAGCAACATCTATGTCACAGGAAACACAGTTATTGACGCACTCCACTTGGTGGTGAATGAGTTGAAGTGCGACACGCAACTCGCAAATAGAGAACGGCAGACCCTCATCGGCTGTGGATACGATGTTTCCCGACTGAACGAAGACAAGAAACTGGTTCTCATCACAGGTCACCGTAGAGAAAATTTCGGAGATGGATTCCACAACATCTGCAAGGCAATCAAGATGTTGGTCTTACAACATCCCAATGTTGACTTCGTCTATCCCATGCACTTGAATCCAAATGTACGGAATCCCATACGTCAGGTATTTGGAGAAAACCTGAATGACTTTCAAAACTTATTTTTCATCGAGCCATTAGAATACCTTAGTTTTGTCTATTTAATGGAAAAGTCTTTCCTTGTGCTGACAGACAGCGGAGGTGTTCAGGAAGAAGCGCCCAGCTTGGGCAAACCAGTATTAGTGATGCGCGATACTACCGAACGACCAGAGGCGGTTTTGGCAGGAACTGTAAAACTGGTTGGAGCCAATTACCAAAAAATTGTTGACGGAGTGTCGCAATTGATACTTGATGACCATTCGTACAATCTCATGAGCAAAGCCAACAATCCCTATGGAGATGGACAAGCAAGCAAGCGAATTGTAGAGATTATCAGAAACATATTAGGACAATAAAACACAAATTGATACGTTTTACGAAAATATAGAAACATAAAAGAACAAAGAAAATGAAAGTGTGCTTTATGGGATTAGGCTACATAGGTCTTCCCACCGCTATTATTACCGCTCAAGCTGGTCTTGATGTAATAGGAGTTGATATTAACCAAAAAATTGTCGATACAACCAATCAAGGAAAATTACACATCATAGAACCTATGATGGAAACCATGCTGAAAGATGTAATCTCTGCCAAGAAGTTTTACGCCCGTACAACACCAGTTGTCTCAGATGTTTACTTGATTGTAGTACCGACCCCATTTAACAGCAATCACCAACCAGACATTTCATTTATAGAAAAGGCCACACGCACCATCATACCCCTCCTCAAAGAAGGCGACCTATATATCATCGAGTCGACGTCACCAGTTGGCACAACAGAAAAGATGGAAAGACTTATTTTCAAGGAAAGACCCGAACTGGAAGGAAAGATCTACATCGCATACTGCCCTGAAAGGGTGTTACCTGGCAACATTGTTTACGAACTGATACACAATGACCGAGTGATTGGAGGATATGACCAACAGTCCACTGAAAAAGCGATGAGCTTTTATCGTCATTTTGTGAAAGGGAGTCTTCATCCCACCAATTGTAAAACAGCCGAGTTGTGCAAACTCACCGAGAACTCAAGTCGTGACGTACAAATAGCCTTTGCTAACGAATTGTCAATCATCTGTGATAAGGCTGGTATTGATGTTTGGGAACTAATTGAATTGGCCAACAAACACCCTCGTGTGAACATTCTTCGCCCAGGCTGTGGCGTAGGTGGTCATTGCATTGCTGTTGATCCTTATTTTATCACCTCCAAATTTCCAGAAGAAAGTCAACTTATCGCAACATCACGCAAAATAAACAACTATAAGGCTGAATGGTGTGCAGACAAGATAAAAAAAGCCATTATTGATTTCAAGCTAAAAAACAACAAAATACCCCATGTGGCACTAATGGGTCTTACATTCAAGCCAGACATTGATGACTTAAGAGAAAGTCCTGCCCAACAAATTGTAGGCAACATCATGCAGAACTGTCACGATGCAACTTTGATGGTTTCAGAACCAAACATACAAACGCATTCCATCTTTAAACTTACTCCATATCATGATGCTTTTGAGCAGGCTGACATTGTGGTATTTCTCGTAGCTCACTCTAAGTTCAAAGAGCTTACTAAAAAGCAAGACAAAATCATTTTCGATTTCTGCGGAATAGAACATATAAAAACGGTGTAAAGACGAAAATGTACCTTTACCACAATGATACTTGAATGCCTGCTTTGTGCATTTAATAATGGTGTGCCCATTTGGACACACCATTTTTATTTGTTAGTGGTTGGTTCTAAAAAATTACCACCGTATGTATTCCTTTGAGAAGAGCTTAAAAAGATGGAAAGGGGAATAACAAACTGCTTGTTTGCTTATTCTCTTTTCCAACTTTTTTATGTGGGGCGAGAATGATGCACATTGGCTCGGTATCGCACATGGATTTTACATTGGATTCCAATGTCAAATTGTGTAGGATGTAGCCCTCGCTGTTCTTTGACAAATTTGTTATTGCAAAAAAGGCATGCTCTTACCATGTAGAAAGAGCATGCCTATTGTTAATCGTATGGCGCCAACTTGTGGCACAGAGTGATATTAATACTTCTTGGCACCAAGTATGGTTTCAAGATTTTTCTGTGCCCATGCCTCATCATGCACCTCGAAGAGACGCAGTTCAGACATGTTGAACCAGTCGTTCTTAGTTCCTTGAGTTCCCAATGGATCTTTGTTGCGGCGTGCCAGAGGAACAAACCGCAGATACTCATAGCTCTCGGCAGATTTGATGTGGTTTTCGGCTACGCCCTGCTTTCCACGTCCTTCAGGCAGTTTGTAGGTGATGACGCCCAGGCTGGTCCATGCACCATCGGCATCGGCACCCGAGTTGCTTCCGAATACTTCGGCGCGCTTCACGTCACCACCTCCGTCACCATCTCCACGTCCCATGTAGTCGAAGTAGAACTCGCCAGCCGATGGGTTCGCAAGGTGTATCTGTATGCGGTGTGGCTTTCCATCGGATGAATTCTTTTCCCATTGAGAGTGATAGTATGTGCTTGTATTATTGTCAATCAAACCAGGGATACCTTTTCCATCTGTTGGATGTGTAGCATTGGCAGTAATCATGTCTTCGGTGAGCTTTAACTGAACACTCTCAGACCATTCGTCAGATGTTCCTTTGACAGTTACAGGTTGTTTGGTCTCCATGCCGGTAGGACCGTATGTCTTGATGGTGAACTCATATTCGCCAGCGAACTTGAAGGTGTTCTTGAAGGTGATGGAGTTGTTGTTCATGTCAGTGAGAGTCTTCGTCACCGTCTTACCAATCTTTGCGTTGTGCATGGTGATGACCATCTTGGTATAGTTCACCACTTCGGGCTGATCCCATGTAAGGGTTATCTGTCCCTTCCCAGCCTTGGTCTTGGCATTGACAACATTGAACGGTGGCACAGGTGTAAACTTGCTCTGCTTGATAGTGACAACGTACAACTTGTCGTTGTTTTCGCTCTTCAAGGTAACAGTACCCGTACGTGGCTGGTCACTTAGGTTCATATCAACCTTTCCAGACAGTTCACCATCGGTGTTACCCAGCAACTGTTTATCTGCATGCAACCACGAAGTTGCATTGTCGGACACAGTGATAGTCCACTTGCCGTCTTTCTCGTTTTGCACATAGGGGATGCGTATCTTGCCACCCAAGTCGCCGATTTCGTAACTCGTATTACCGTAGCAAGGGATTACCTTGTATCCTACGCGGCTCTGTATCAAGACAAATTCTTGGGTAGCGTCCCAGTTTTGAGACGATTGCAGGGTCATGGTGCAGTAACGGTCAGCCTTGGTCTTGTTGGGGTCGAGGCGCAGCTTGATGAGCTTTCGTCCCTGTGCATCTTCTTCCAACTTTTGGCTGGCATCGAAGTGTACCCAGCTTGTGGTGTCGGGCACAATGACATGATCAATGTTAAGGTTGGTGGAAACGGGTGCCACGAACTCAGTCTCATTTCCCTCTACGTATGCCATGAATCCATTCTTTCGCATAATGAAACCACCATCTTCAACGAGATTCAGTGTGGCTTCGTGTCCTACCTGTATCACCTGAACATTATACTCTTGGTGTCCGTACTTGACGGTGACCACAGCCTTGCGTGGCTGGTATCCATCGTATGTACCAGCCTTTACAAGTACCTTGTCGTTGGCTTTTTCCACCGTACACCAGTCAGCATTTGCTTCAGCGTTCCAGTTTTCTTTCGCCACGTTGGTTACCACATCGATAGTCCGCTCACCACCTTCGCGCTGGAAGGTGATGAGTGCCTGGCTCTTGTGAGGAACCTCAAGCAGAGACTTGTCAAAGTTCGTCTCATAGTCGGGCGAGCAGGCTGTGAACGTCGCAGTAAGTGTTGCGACCAGCATTGCCGAAGCAATGATTATCTTATTTTTCTTCATTTTTCTAAATGTTTAAGTTTTCTTACAATTGCTCTGCCCTTGGGTTATATTGATGGCGAAGCTTTGCCTTTACTTCCTTGAAAGGACCTGGCTTGTTGGTGCCATCTTTCTGTGGGTTGAGCAGGCGATACTTGTAATGTACACGGAACTCTTTATAATAGGTGGAGTTGCCACCGCCCAATGCAACGAGTTCGTTGAGGTAGAAAGTGTTGTCATATTCACCTATGGGGGTGAGCATCACCACTTCCATTTCATTGGCGTTGTAGGGGGTTACTACCACCTCACGCTTCTTTGGGTCGGTTTGCAGTTGTTTGCCCACAGTAAAGACCACACTCTTCTGCTTGATTTGTGGAGCTGCCTTCTTGTAGTCTCCATAATCCTCATTACCTGCCAACATGCGTACGGAGTTCACCGCAAGCGGGAAAGCTCTGAGCGTATTGGTTGGACGAAAAGTCTGACTGCTGCTCAAGTCAACCACATAGGAGCTGTTGTAGCCGTATGTTATTTGCGTTTTGGTAGAAGCAAACTCGTTCTTCCAATGAATGCGCAGCAACACCTCTTTCTTCTTCTTATTGAACGGTGTGGTAGATTTTGGATCCAGCTTATAGTCCAAGAAGTAGATGCTATCTGGCGACAGCTTGTCAAGGTTCTTGAGCTTGATGGGGAACTTTACCTGTGACTCGCCAGCCTTTATTACACCATTGAGCGCAGGTTCTTCATAGCACTCTTTGGGCAACAGCTTAGCAAAGCGTGTGGAGTCGATGTCATAGTTCGATTTATTGAACACTTTGAACAGTGAGTCGGAGGGTACGATACTCACAGGTACGCTTTCCGAAAGTAGCTGTGAACCACTGACACCTACCACCAATTTGATGCTGGCGCCATTAGCGGATGTCTCTGCCTCCATGGCTACACACTGCCTGTCGTACACGCCATCCGAGTTTTGCAGTAAGTTGATTTCCTTTTTATATTGCTCCTGGTCGAAGTCGTATGTCTCGCACGAGAAGAGCGTAATGCCGACAGCCAGCAGCAACAGTTTATTGATCTTATTGTTCATCATCATTTTGTTTGTCTATGGTTTATGATTATCTTTCCCATCCCCAGTTTTGATCCATCTTGGGCAGCTTGAGCAACTCGTAATGGTTGAGCGGCAAGAATATCATCTTAGGTTTGGCAATACGGTCTCTATAGTTCTGTTCGTCTATCTGCACGATGTTCCAGAAGCCTCCGTTGGAGTTGGTATCATCGCGATCTTTACCTACGTCTAATCCTCGCCAGTTGCTACTATTAGCATCTTCGTCGAGATAGGTTCCCCAACGTCGAGTGTCGAAGTAGCGGTAACCCTCGTTGAACAACTCAACCTGTCGCTCGTTTCTAATCACTTTTTCGAACGCATCCTTATCATTCAAGGTAGAGGCTTCTACACCGGGGAGTCCTACTCGGTAGCGTATCATGTTGAAATACTTCGCCATGAATTCTGCATCACGACTGATGCTTACGTCTACCAGCTCTCCACTGCGGTTCCATGTCTTCACCGTTGGATTGCCCTCAATGTTGTTCATCGCCTCACACAGTTCGAGCAGAACTTCTGCATAACGGATGATAGGATATGGCTTCATCGTTCTCATCACACCATTCGTATTGGGTGCCCATGAGTCGTCTGGGTGTACATACTTCACCGAGGTATATCCTGTGATGTTTACGTCATTAGGATTATTCTGCGCACCAGCCTTACCTGCTATTCCGTCACTGTTGTCGTACCAGAATTGCTTATTGATTTTTGAACCGTCGGCACTGGCAGAGTTCATCTCCCATACACGTCCAGGGAAACCAATGCTTGCGTAGAAACGTGCCGATCGGTTAGCATACATATTTGGAATGCCCGACTTGAGTACGAAAGTAGAGAGGTTTTGTGCCTTCTCTGTGGTGTTCTCAAAATCAGCGTCATACAAGCTGGAGTTAGCTGGCAACTTTCCGTCTGCCATTAAGAAGCAGTCTATCACGCGTTGTGGAACGCTCAGACCACCCCAGCCACCAAGTCCACCGCCCACTGGGAAGCAGTGTTGTGTGTATTCAATAACGCTACCCGAAGCTGCATGAGCCCATATAAACTCGCGGTTCACCATTGGCAATCCCTCACCGTTGAACATGTCGGCAAACGAGTGGTAAGGGTCTATACCTCCCACGCCCTCTGGAAATTCCTTGTTTCGCAACGATTCGTCTACGTTGTCAAGCGGATATGGGAATTGCTTATCAGCCTTTACCGTGTAGAGCTCGTAGTAGTTCATGTCTACCACCTGCTTAGCTGCTGCGGCTGCCACTGCCCAACGATTGGGATCATACTTTTGGTTGATGTAATCGGCACCATCGCTCTTGCGCTTCCAACCACTGAAACAGCGATGCGCACTGTCACCACCGTTAAAGGTTGGCGATGCTTGTAGTAGACGAAGGCGAGCAATCAATGCCAATGCGGCACCCTTGGTTGGACGTGAGAAATAAGCGAGCGACTGATCTTGCGGTTCAGAGATACCCTTTAATGATAGGGCAAACTCGTTACAGATATAGTCTATTGACTCATCGAACGTAGAACGCTCACGGTTGTAGTACTCACTGTCTTTGTCGGTGGGGATAATCTCGTCGCCCACGATGAGCAGCGGTCCCCAGTTCATCAGCAAGTGGTAGTAAGCCCAGCCACGCATGAAGTGTACATAGGCTTTGTATTCACGACGGTCGCCGTCGTTCATGTCTGCCACTTTGTCTACGTTAGCGAGCATCTTGTTGCAACGCTGTATAATCACATACATGTCTTTCCACAAGTACCAGTTGGGGATGTTGGTTTCGTTGATTTTTCCAACAGAGAACTGCGCTCCCCAAAACTCTGAGGTCTGCCACTTCACGGCTATTTCGTCCGAAGCGGTCTCGCCAGGATTCCACGAATGTCCCCAAATATTTCCTTCGTGTGGGAATTCTTGTGGGGTATTCCACAAATATCCTTCTGCGTTCTGCTTGCTGTGGAAGACAGAGTCCTCCTTGAACGTAGCTTGGAAATAATTGTCCACGTCCAGAAAGTCGCAGGATGTAAGCATGCCGCTGGCAGCCATGAGGCCTGCACCAGCTATGGTCATGATGATTTTTTTCATATTGTAATATCGTTTGTATTTCTTAGAAGTTTAGGTAAAGCTGCAAAGCGTATGTCATTGGCAACGGATATACGGCGCCATTAGCCCCAGCCTGCTCGGGGTCGAAGTATTTCACGTTGTCGATAGTGAAGATATTATTCATGACGAATTCGCAGTCTAAAGAAGATAACCCACATGCGGTAATCCATTTCTTGTGGTGCAGCTTGTAGCGCACGCTCAACTCTTGGAATCGGAGGAACGATCCGTCACGCTTCCAGAATGATGACAGTTGAGCATTGTTGCTATTGCCTCCGTACGAGAGTCTTGGGAACTCTGCGTTGGGGTTTTCAGTAGCTGTAGTTCCAGAGTACCAAGCTGGCGTCCAGCGGTTCTTTGGGTTGTTGGCGTGCTTGAGCACATTTCCTATCTCACCGTTGTAGAATGGAATCCATCCAGAGTCATTATAGAGGCCTGAACGATAGTATTCCACCTTGGCAGAACCCTTGAACAGGAATCCAACGGTCAGGTCTTTCCATGTATAATCGGCACCGAATCCGTACATTAACCGTGGCAGCTGATTGCCGTAACTCAATGGCACGCGGTCGTCGTTGTTCACTACGCCGTCACCGTTTACGTCACGATACTTGATATCACCAGGACGTACCTTACCGAACATCTGTTCGGGGCTGGTTTCTATTTCCTCCTTGCTCTTAAAGAGTCCTTCAGCAATAAGACCACGCAAGATATACAATGGCTTTCCGTTCGAACTCTGGTAACCGTATGCGTAGAGAGGTTCCTCAAAATTGTCAACGATATTCTCAGAGAACGTGTAGTTGGCACGTACAGTGAAACTCATGTCCTTGTTGATAGGGTGATGATATGAGATGTTTCCATCAGATCCGTAGCTGTGCATCTTACCCACGTTAGAGAATGGAATGGTAATCATACCTGCATATTCTGGTAAGGTGACGCGCTGGCGGTAGATGTTGTCACGAACATCGTAGAAGAAGTCTACGGTGAAGGCGAGTCTATCCTTGAAGAATTTGCCTTCAATACCCACGTCGCTCTTTCTTGATACCTCCCATTTCAGGTTGTCGGCTCCAATCTGTTTCTCTCGAATACCTAATCCTTGATAGCCCCAGTAGGTGGGTGCCGTATGGTTGATGAGTGTGAGGTAAGGGAAGCGTGTACCTGTAATTTGGTCGTTACCTGACAATCCGTAGCTACCACGTATCTTCAAGAACGAGAACCAAGGCATCGCATCCTTGAACCACTGGTAGTTGGATGGAATCCAACCTGCAGCGATAGATGGGAAGAATCCGAAGCGCTCGCCCTTCTTGAACTGTGCCGAACCCGTGTAACCGAAGTTGGCATCAATGAAGTAGGTGTCTTTATAGCCGTAGTGCAAACGTCCCGAAAGGTTCTGTCTACGAGCGGGAATGGCATTGATGCCCATGGCATCGTTACCCCAATCGGTACCTTTGGTGTCTTCCATGTAGTAGAAAATCAAAGCACCCATGTTATGATCGCCGAAGGTGCGGTTCCAGTTGGCTTTTGCCTCAAGATAGTATTTGCGCCATCCGCTGTTGCTACTGCCGTAAACCATGTCTAGCGCACGACTGTTCAGACTCTTGATGAGTGCACCCTGTGCGCTACGACCCGTGGCGTGATACAAGTCGGGAGCGATGATACGTCGCTCGTTGAAGTCGGTGGTATGGTCCATCATGGCTTGTACCGATGCCTCCAGTCCCTGCAACACACCATTGAACTTTTGCGTGAGCTTCAGCGTTGTCATGTTGCGGGTTGAGTTCTGGTCTTTGTAACCGTAGTAGTTGAGTGCAGCGTAGGGTGAAATCAAGTTGTCTCGCCCGAAAGTAGGTATGGTGCCATCGGAATATTCCACGGGCATCATCAGCGGGTTCATCACGCGTATGTTGTTCCATACTGCATTGGTACCCATACCGCCTGGCGTGGTGTAGTTCACGATGTTTCCGTCAACACCAAAGTACAGGGTGGTGAGCTTAGTGAGGTTCATGTCGATGTTGGCACGATACGTCATCTTACGGTATGTCAACGGCTTCTTGAACACGTTTCCTTTTTGATTGTAAGCAGCGCCCTCGTCTTGGTAACCCAATGACAAGAAGTAGCGTGCGATGTCGCCACCGCCTCGTGCGCTCATATAGTAGTTTTGCTGCAACGACGTTTTCTTCATAATCTCATCGGTCCAGTTCACATCAGGATACAAGTCTCTGTCCAGTCCGTGCTTAATCAAGTCGAGCTGAAGTGGTGTGTACAAATCCGATCACCTGACATGGCACGTGCCTCGTTAGCCAACAGGGCATAGTCGTAAGCACCGAGATACTGTGGTATGCGCTTGATTTGCGACAGCTTTACCGAGGCACGCCCCGTAATGCTGAGCTTACCCATAGCACCACGCTTAGTCGTCACGATGACTACACCGTTTGCACCACGCACACCGTAAACGGCGGTCGCTGATGCGTCTTTCAGAATAGAGAACGACTCTACGTCGTCTACGTCGATGTCATCGAGTTTTCCTTCAATACCGTCAATCAACACCAAGGCTGAGCCGTTGGCACCGAAGGTACTGATACCACGAATCCAGAATTGCGAAAGGTTACGACCTGGCTCTCCTGAGGTTTGCATGGTGATGACACCTGCCACACGTCCACCGAGCATGTTGCTCAGCGACATACCTGGAGCTTTCAATTCCTTGGGGTCGATAGTAGAGATAGCTCCTACCACTGACACTTTCTTTTGTGAACTCAAGCCCGTTACCACCACCTCGTCAACGGTGCTGGCATCTTCTTTGAGCACGAACTTTTGGTCAGCAAGATCTTTGGTCACTAATTTCTCTATGGTTTTCATACCCACAGCCTGTATCACGAGAGTGGCGTTTGGGTCTACCTTAATGGTGAACTTTCCGTCCAAGTCGGAAACAACTCCTCGTCCCGGAACGTTTTTGATGATGATGGTGGCGCCTGGGTACGGTTCGTCCTGTTCGTCAACCACAACTCCCGACACGGTGAATGTCTTGCTCTTGGTTTTGTCGTTGGCATTCTGTGCAAAGCCGTTTGTGACTACAGCGAGTAACAGAGCCAGCGTATAGATAAATTGTTTCATATTGGTTTGATATACTATTATTTCATGGATTTATTCAATCGTCAGCTTGCGAATGCAGCGGTTGCCAGTGTCGGCAACGTACACGATACTACCATCAGCGTTCACTGCCACACCACGCGGATAACGGAACTGTGCCACGTCTGGACCTCCTTCCTTAAATCCAGCCGATCCTGGCAGACCTATGACGGTGGTCACAGTGGCTTTATTGTCAGGTTGGTTGGTATCAATACAACGGATACAGCTGTTCATACTGTCGGCAATGTACATCTTGCCATCGGCAGTGAAACATATCTGTCGTGGATATTTAAACTTGGCATTCTTTAGAAGACCATCCTCCCAGCCGCTACCAGCACTGGTTCCTTCCCAGCATGCGCGTCCAGCATATTTCTCACCGTGATATTCGTTAGGGTCTTTTCCCTCCAACTGATCAATGTCCACGTACCATATCTCGTTGTTGTCGGTCTGGCAAATGAACAGACGGTTGGGCATAACAGGACTGAAAGCGAAGTATGAGTCGCTACCATTGCTGCTTGCTCCATGAATACCAATCTTCTTGAGCAAGATAGTCGCCTTACGTGTCTTAGGATTGATTTTTACCAACTGTCCTTGGTGCATGACAGTATAAAGATTGTGGTCTGTTTTGTTGACTACGAAGCAAAACTTCCAGTTGTGCTCATCAAGTGTCTTTGTATCCTCTGACTTGATGACACGCAATTTCTGTTGTGCGAAATTGGTGGCTTTTTGGTAACGGTAAAAGTCCATACCACCGTCTAAAGGTGCATACATAGCCTCCATCCCCGACTCATTTGAGAAGGCAGGAGCGTTTACCATACCGCAGTCTTCGCCAAGAAACCTCACATTGTTACGTTTTAGCGAGGCTATCAGCACGTTTCCGTCCTTATTCTCATTTTTACTATTCCTTGCCTGACACCCGTCAGCTCGACCCGTGTGATGAGTTCGTTCACAGATGAAAATATTGTCTTCATTGTCCAAGCAAATGTATGCTGGTGCCGACAGCGTAGTAGAAGTCAGCGTACCTGGCACGGTAGCTTGGTTTTCCGAGTTAGGTTGTCCAATGACGGTAGTCACTGCCGTCTGTGTACGATAGATAAACTTGTTGGGAGCTTCGCCAGAAATGGCTTTCTCTCCTTCTCCTCGCATCACCTTGATGGCGATATTGCGCTTGTAGGTGAGTCCTTTAGGCACGGTGCAATAGATTTTCTCACCGTTCGAGGATACCAATCCGCCACGGTGTTCGATGCCGTCCTCGTCTACATACATCACGCGTAGTCCAGCGGTGTCGGTACCGAAGTTACTACCCGAGATAATCATCGATGTGGCAACACCACCCGAGTCGGGATAGAAATCGTCCACTACGATGGGCTTTGATGGATCGAAGGCTGCACCAGCCGTACTGGTGTCTTTGTCACTGCATGCGGCAAATATGGCACATGCAAGTACGCCTACCATTAAAATTTTATTTTTCTTCATCTTGTTATAAAAATAGTTATTTAGTTGTTTTGGTTATTCTTAAGAGTATATGCTCCTCGTATTCTTTTATTTTTACATGCTTATATATAATAAGGTATAAAGAGCATTTGTTTGGTATAGCATTCTGGTTGTAATAGTTTAGATAGATTTTCAGAAAATTATACAGTTTATAACCCCTTTTTTCTGTTGTTTGCAAAAGTAATCCTTTTTTTTTGAAATAAATGGCTTTTTGCAAAAAAAAATGTTTTTCGAACACACAAGGCTTTCATTTAAGCGATATTATTGTAACAACTAATAAAATATTTTGTTTTTGCAACGGAATGGCACGGAGAAGCACGGAGGTACTATAAACAACTGTTGCAAGAATAAAAAAATTGGCACATCGCAATAACGGACTGAAAGCCCCACAAGCGTGTAGTTCAGGGCATTGCTCCGCCATTGTTCATCAGCCCAACTACTGCACAACACGGCTTTTTTATAAAAATACAGCATTGCATATAATATGTTTAACAAAGCAGCGTTATATTATAAAATATTTTAACGAGGTGAAGCAAATTCCTGCCTATATCAAGTATAACAATGACATTCATAACAAACGATTCATTCCAGACGGGATGAATGAGTTTGAACGCAATATCAAACGTTGTGTCGATTTCCTGATAGCACTCGTTGCCATCATTGTTTTCTCACCAGCTTTCTTGTTGTGCTACATCCTTGTTAAACGCGAAGATGGCTGTCCTGCTATCTTTAAGCAGCAACGCATCGGGCGTTTCGGCAGACCTTTCACCATTTATAAGTTTCGAAGTATGTGCATTGATGCCGAGAAAGACGGACCACAATTGTATGGACATGAACATGAACACAGGATGACCAAAATAGGCAGATACCTGCGCACACATCACTTAGACGAACTGCCACAACTGTGGAACGTGGTTAAAGGTGACATGGCTTTCATTGGTCCACGCCCAGAACGAAAATTCTATATTGACCAGATTATAAAACGTGATCCACGATATGTTTACCTCTACCAAATCCGTCCTGGTGTTACCTCGTATGCCACATTGTACAATGGCTACACGGACACCATGGAAAAAATGCTAAAACGATTGGATTTGGATTTGTATTATTTGGAACATCGGTCGTGGTGGTTTGACTTCAAGATTCTCACCAAGACCTTTATCAACATCCTCTTTGGCAAAATTTTTTAGATTTTTGCAACTTCGTCGTATTTATAACACGGCTCTTTCCATTAAAAATGAATTATTTTGTTGTTGTAAACAGCGTAGAAGAAATCAACAACGAAATAAACTCTAAGTTTGCGACATGAAAAAAATAGGATTAAATCTTTTTGCTTACTAAGG
>NZ_JRPQ01000116.1 GCF_000762405.1 Hoylesella timonensis S9-PR14
TTTTTTTGTACCTTTATGGTATGAAACAAACTCTTTCTTCTCCCAGTTTTGCCGATGTCGTTCTCGGTCAGCGTAAGGTCAAGCAGACCTTCTTTTCCCAAATAGATAAATTAATCGATTGGACACCTATCCGTGGTATCATAGAAATCGCTTATACCAAAGGTTATAAATCAACAGGTCGTCCAAGTTATGACAGCTTGATTTTATTCAAGATAGAACTTCTTCGTACATGGTATGGTCTTAGTGACGGTGAGGTAGAGGAACAAGTAAACGATCGTCTTTCTTTCAGTCGGTTTGTTGGCTTGGGTCTAGAAGATACTGCTCCCGACAGTACTACAGTTTGCCGCTTTCGCAACACGTTGGTGGAAGCAGAACTTTATGATATGGTTCTCAATGAAATCAATCGGCAACTTGAGTCTAAAGGTGTCATCGTTAAGCGTGGTGCTATTATCGATGCGAGCATTACCGATACTCCACGCCGTCCGCGTGGACGCAAGGAGTATGAAGTAGTGGAAGACCGTAATGAAGCAGACAGTCGTGATAGTTCAGAAAAAGCAATGGTCAAGGAAGTTATTAAGCCAAACGTTGATGGAGATGCAAGATGGATTAAGAAGATGGGCAAACTTCACTTTGGTTATAAGCGACATACTGTGACTGACGAGAATGGTTTGATTTTGGCTGAGGAAACAACTGCCGCCAATGAAAGTGACATCAAACATCTTGAAACTCCTTTGCAGAAAGCCAATCTTCCTGTTAGAACACCTGTCTATGCCGATAAAGGCTATAACTCTTCAGAGAACAAGGAAGTACTTACTCGGATGAAGCTCAAGAGCAGAATCATGCACAAAGGGGTTAGAGGCAAGAAGATTACAGAAAGGGAGCAACGTATCAATGTTAGCATCAGTAAGATTAGATACAGAGTTGAGCGTACTTTTGGTTCTATGCATAGATGGTTTCGTGCAGGAGTGGCAAGATATGTGGGATTGACAAAGACACATGCGCAACATATTATGGAGGCTGTTGCATACAATCTTTATCGAACTCCTGGGATAATTGTGTCCAATTCTCTCAAATAAGGGAGAAATATATATTAAATAGGGGGTATATAAGCCCTTTTGATCCTTAGATAGGCTTTATTTTTAGATTTAATGTGGTTATAAGTGAATTTATGAGAGGAAGAGAAAGTTTTGCAGAGGTCTC
>NZ_JRPQ01000117.1 GCF_000762405.1 Hoylesella timonensis S9-PR14
TTTGAGGACTTGGAGGAGGAAATGGAAACGGCAAGGGATATTTTCCTCTTTGCCTGTTATACAGGTGCTGCATATTGCGATTTGATGGAACTGAACAAGTCCCATCTTGTGCGTGATGANGAGGGTNGCCTTTGGCTGAAGTTCAACCGNCANAANACANGTGTGCCTTGTCGTGTCAAACTGCTGCCNGAAGCCATACGGCTGATGGAGAAGCTCCACAGCGATGAAAGGGAAACATTGCTCCCTTTCATGGGATATGCCACTTACCAATCTTATTTGAAAGCCCTGCGGCTTCGTGCAGGCATCTCGTTTCCTTTTACCACACATACGGCAAGGCACACCTTTGCCACATTCATCACGCTTGAACAGGGTGTACCTATTGAGACCGTGAGTAAGATGCTGGGACATTCCAACGTGAGCATGACCGAGCGTTATGCAAAGGTAACGCCACAGAAACTCTTTGAGGAATTCGACCGTTTCCTTTCTTTCACCGAAGAGATGCAGTTGGCTATCTAATCCTTATTAAGTCATTTGATTTCTTATCTATTCATTTAATTAACTTCAAACCACCAAGACAATGAGAAGTACATTCAAGATACTGTTCTATATCAACAGACAGAAAACAAGGGCAGACGGCAACACCGCCATTCTCTGCCGTATCACCATAGACGGAAAGAGCACCGCCATTACCACAGGAGAAGAGTGTAAAGTCTCCGAGTGGAACTCCAAACAGGGTTTGACAACCAATAGGAAGACCAACCAAAGAATCAATGAGTTCAGGGAATTGATAGAAAAAACCTATCGGGACATACTGACGATGGAAGGAGTGGTAAGTGTGGAACTTATCAAGAACAGTTTGCAAGGCATTGCCACCAATCCCACCACGCTCCTTGCAATGAGCAAGGCGGAACTGCAAGCCGTCAAGGAAAGCGTTGGAAAGTCAAGGGCAGAGGGGACTTATCTGAACCTTTACTATTCTGATAAAAATCTCCGAGATTTTATCGAAAACAAAGGAGTACAAGACATATCTATCGTCACCATTACGGAGAGTTTGTTCGAGGAATACCGTTTCTTCCTGAAAAAGCGTGGACTGAAAGCATCGACTGTCAATACCAATCTATGTTGGCTGAGCCGACTGATGTTTCGTGCGGTGAGCAGCAGGATTATCCGCTGCAATTCCTTTGAGAACGCCAAGTATGAGAAGGAGGAAAAGAAGATACGCTTCTTGCAAAAGGGCGATGTAATGAAACTCATGGCAATGACGATGAACGACAGAGAATCGGAATTGGCTCGGCTGATGTTCGTCTTCTCCTGCTTCACAGGTATGGCTATCGCTGATATGGAAACGTTGCAATATAGGCATATCCAAACGGCAGCGGATGGACAGAGGTATATCCGCAAAGAGAGACAGAAGACAAAGGTCGAGTTCATCGTACCACTGCATCCCGTAGCTGAAGCCATCATCAGCCATTGCAGGAACGAGCAGGCAAGAAACGAAGAACAGCAGACGGTGAAAGAAAAAGGCGACAGCCTTGTCTTTCAACCTCATTGCAGCCGTAGCGTGATGGGCAAGAACCTGAGCATCGTGGGTAAGGCTTGCGGTATCCGTCAAAGACTTTCGTACCACATGGCAAGACATACGTTTGGTACGATGTGTCTAAGCGCAGGTATTCCTATTGAGAGCATAGCCAAGATGATGGGGCATACCT
The DNA here is from genome assembly GCF_000762405.1 of Hoylesella timonensis S9-PR14. Taxonomy (GTDB): domain Bacteria; phylum Bacteroidota; class Bacteroidia; order Bacteroidales; family Bacteroidaceae; genus Prevotella; species Prevotella timonensis_A. The sequence goes on from NZ_JRPQ01000117.1 coordinate 1,710, forward strand.
CCATATCAAGCACGCAGATTTATGCGCAGGTAACGGACAACAAGATTTCAAAGGATATGGACAGGCTTATAGCCAAACAATCGGCAAATGAGAAAGAAATAGCGGAGAGAGAGACTTGTGAATCTTCGGATATTGTAACCTGTAAAATGGAAGAAACGGCATGAATACGAACTATAAACAAAGGACAATGACTAGCACGGAGAATCATCGTAGCTATTTTGATTGGGGCTGCAATATGCAGGTCATTCGCAAGGGAAATGGAGGGATAGCCATGACAGAGAGTGAACTTGTGAGGTTCTTCGGGGTAACATGGAGGAAACTCAACCATAGGATGCAAACGATAATAAAATCCTCCAACCTATATCTCGATGAGAGGATTGCAGGTGAGGAAGATATTTATGCAAACGAACAACTAAAAGGTTATGCTCCGCTCTATCCGCTTCCTGTCATCATCGCCCTGTCTTTTCAGTTGGACAGCACGGAAGCCCATTTATTTAGAGAGTATCTCTGTGAGAGATTGCAGAAACCTGCATCCGTGATAACACCGATATTTCTGCTCGGTAACACGAATAACTAATGATTATTTCTTATCTTTCCTTTTTCTTTCACCGATTATATCTTACTACATTACTACAATAGGAGTTAAAGCGGTGAAAGAAAAAGGATTAACGTGTAGTAAAATACCCGAAACAATGGTACTACGCAGTAACTACAACTGCCCTTCTTCTTTCACCGCTTGATTACGATTAAAAAGGAAATTATATGATGTTTGTTATTTGCCTGACAATCCTCTGAAGTATGCTTTCATTGCTTACAAGTATAGATGCGGTGCCTGTCATTCCGCTGATGAGATTATACTTGCAATCTGTTATCCTTACCTGTGCCGTGAACACGTTGCCTTCTGCCGTTTGTAAGGGTATATGCGATGTGGCTGTTATTACACCATTTGCAACTCCGTAGGTTTCTGCATCGTAACCCTCAAATTCGATGTTTACCGTCATTCCTCTCGCTAACGTATTTACGTATTTATAGGGAACGGCGATTGTGCCTTGACGGGCATTTGTCATCTGTACCTTTGCACTGATGGTTTCAGGATAAGGTATAAAGTATGCACCTGCCAGTAGTCCTAATATTACAATAGTGATAATCATGATGCCATAGCGTACAATTTTTGACGGTATCTCGCCAATGATGTGCCTTACCTTCTCGCTGCGGAGTTCTATCTTGTCGTCTACCATAGTTGTTTTTCCTTTACGTTAGTTTCCTAACTCCAATTGATTCTTTACAAGATTGTAGTATGCACCACGCTTTGCCGTGAGTTCCTCGTGGTTGCCAATCTCGACCACCTTGCCTTTATCCAGTACCACTATTTGGTCAGCATTCTTCACCGTGCTTAGTCGGTGTGCTACGATAACTACCGTCTTGCCTTTGTAGAACTCATCCAGATGCTCCACAATCATGCGCTCGTTATTGGCATCGAGCGAGTTGGTGGCTTCATCAAGGAAAATATAATCGGGGTTCTTGTATACAGCTCTTGCTATCAAGATACGCTGTTTCTGTCCTTGACTCAAGCCAACGCCATCGCGACCAATCTTAGTGTTGTATTTTAAGGGAAGTCCCATTACATAGTCATGAATACAAGCTATTTCGGCTGCCCTTTGCAATCGCTCCTTGTCAATCTCACCATCATCTACGGCTATATTCCTTGCTATACTCTCGGAGAATATCACACCGTCTTGCATCACCACGCCACACTGTCTGCGCCACCACTTCTTATTTAGCGTATTTACACCTGTTCCGCCTATGGTGATTTGTCCTCCCAATACGGGATAATAGCCCAACATCAGTTTGATGAGGGTGGTCTTTCCGCTACCCGACGCTCCGACAATGGCAGTTACCTTACCTTTGGGGATTGTGAGGCTTACATCATCAATGATGGTTTTCAATGCGTGAGAATCGTACTTGAAGTTTACGGCTTCAAGGTCTATGCCTTGATTTTTTTCTTTCACTGCCATTTCCAATCCTTGCTTTCCGTTCTCATCATCCATGCGGTGGATTTCATTGATACGCTCAAGACTTATCTTCACATCCTGCACCGAATAGAAGAAACTCATCAACTGCTCGACAGGTGAGTTGAGTTGCCCAATGATATACTGCACGGCAAGCATCATACCCAGCGTGAGCTGTCCGTGAATGACGGCTGTGGCTGCCACCACGGTGATTACGATGTTTTTCAGTTCGTTGATGAATATGCTACCAGCCTCTTGTGTCTGTTGGAGTTTAAGGGATTTCATCTGCACTCCAAAGAGGTCTGCCTGCACGTCCTCCCATTCCCAACGACGACGTTGTTCACAATCTTGGAGTTTTATCTCCTGCATAGAGGTGATAAACTCGTAGGTCTTGTTGTTGTTGATGGCTTGCTGCTCGAAGAGTTCGTAATCAAGTACTTTTCTGCGCCTGAGGAAGAGTGCAAGCCAACCGCCATAGAGCAGACTACCGAGCATGAAGATGGTAAAGACAAGCCAATTATAGGATAGCAGCACGATGCTGAACACCACAAAGGTAAAGAGGGAGAACACGATGCTAAGTGTCTTTTGAGTTAAGAACGTGTTCACCCTACTATGGTCACCCATACGCTGCATAAGGTCGCCCATCAGTTTAGTGTCGAAGAACGACATCGGCAGTTTGAGCAGCTTGATGAAGAAGTCACTCACAAGAGAAATATTGATCCGCATAGAGATATGCAGTAAGAGCCAACGACGGATAAAATCAATGGCAGTACGGCTCATGGTAAGGACAAGTTGTCCCAAGAGTATTAACCAAATAAAACCGATGTTCTGGTTTTTGATTCCCACATCCACAATTGATTGCGTGAGGAAAGGCAGGATAAGTTGCAGCAGACTGCCCACAAGTAAGCCTAAGACTATCTGCCCAAAGTGCTTTCCGTATTTTTTGACATAACCGAAAAGAAACTTGAGTGAGCGTTCTTCTTTCAGCTTGGATTCTTCTTTAATATTATTGTTATCAAGTAACTGAGTAGTACTGCAAAGCATAGCGATTCCTTGCTCTTTATCTTTCAATCTTGTACTAATCCAATGACTCTTAAATTCCTCTAAATTATATTTAATTAATCCTTTACTAGGATCTGCTATATAAAATCTCTTGTCTCTTCTTATTTTATATAGTATTACAAAATGATTCTGATTCCAATGGAGAATACAAGGTAACGGATATTTGGATAAATTGGTAATATCTATCTGGGTACAAATCGTATCAAAGCCTAGGTAATTTGCAGCTTTACTTAGTCCCAATAAAGAAATTCCTTCTGTAGTTGGCGTACATAGTTTTTCTAAAAAAGATAAAGAGTATCTTTTTCCATAATATTCGCATATCATTTGTAAGCATGTAATACCACATTGCATAGAATCGTATTGATGTAAGAAACGAATATGTTTCATTAAACTGTGAGCTTTAGCATTAATATTTCAATAATAGTCAAAAATAAAACTGGACGTTAGATATTCGATATTGTTAAAATACAGTTTTCTATCATCCGGTAAATAATTCTTTCTACATATCTTAAATTAGCTTCATACTCTTCTTTACCATATTTGTTTTGTGATAGTGCACAAACATTATCTATTATATCGGAGGCTGTTGCTGTATGCTCCTGTAGGAGATAGTCTATAATAGTTTCAACCGTTCCACGAGCAACTACTTCATAAACTGTTTGACGAAAAGCATCTGGTATAGTTACAACTTTATACATTTTATTTTCAATTTTTTGATTTTTTGTAATATACATCAATGTTTCTGATGATATATCTGTCAAGCTAATAAAAGGATTTAAAATAAACTGACAATTACTCTCATATAATCTCTCATTTTCCCAAAAGCTATTAATGCAAGTATACTGCTTTTTAAAAAATTCCTTCTTATTATCTTCTAGTTGTTTCTCAACTTTGATGCACGTGTTGTCCAGTTTCTTAATTTCGGTATAGATTCTTTCTTTCATTATTTTTCCTATATCATAATTTTTAGAAACTTTAAAACTACGTGACCTTTCTAATATTTCGTTGGAAGTCCTGTAATGATGGATATAAGGAGTATCTATAAAATTCAGATAATTAGATATTGGGATACCGCCATGCTGGATATATGTATTGATTATATGATGATGTAAAGCAGGATCTATTTTTTCTAGAAGCCTTGATGCAAAAATTTGTGCATCATTTCTTTTTTTTATATTTCCAAGCATATGACAATAGCCGTGTTTTTTCAAACACGACATATCAAGATTCATCCAATCAAACAAAGTACTTAATTTTTCACCTTCAGTGCAGTAGCTTATAGTTTTATTATATTTTTGAGCTAGGCAATAAAAGAAAAGTTGCTCGTAAACAGAATTTATAAAACCGTCATGATTAAGTTTCAAAATCCTATCATTGTTATATATAAATCTATATGCTTGTTCTGTGTAGTATTGAATGAATTTCACATCATTTCCTCCGAGTACGCCTGCATTAGCCACACTAATAATCTTATTTTTAAGCTCTATATCTGCAAAATTGGGAATTTTTCCTCCAACTTGTATGAAACGATCTATGCACTTACGATTATACAATTGATCGTCATACTCAATATTTTGTGCGAATAAGTCTGCTTTCCAAAAGGAATCTGGTAAGCTGTCATACAACAAAAAATCACAATCTACATGTAAAAATGGTTCATGCTGTTCACTGTATGTATATAATTTTGGCAAAGCCCATAATTCATAGCCAGAATACCCTTCCATAATATTCGGAATTGTTACTATCTGATCATAAGGAATACACAATTCTTCAACAACTTTTTTAGCTGTGGAATTGCAATACAGCGTAACATGACCATAATGCTGCTTTAGTAAAAGGCAACTAATAGCCATAGTTATCCAATGAAATTCAGGTGAGAGAAATCCTGCTTTATCGAACATAGGATCTTCATCTGTGGAGAAACTGTAATATGTCTGTAAAAACCTCATGTATGCAATAATATTAATAAAACAAAGTCTTTTTCTAAAAATACCTTTAAGCTACTAACAAAAACCTTAATTTTAGGTTGTATAAGTATTAAACCTTCTGAGTGTATATGACTATATAATTAGTACACTTAAAATACATTAGTGTAGCATTATGCTCATGCCACCAAAGTATTAATTATAAAGTATGCACTATGTTTTGTTATTTTATGGTGTCATATAATTAATACATTATCAAATAATCCCTTGCGAATACTTGTAATTAAATATTCTTGTTGAAAGGGATTCAAGTCTGTTATTATTTCGTTTAACCGAATAGGCTTCCTAAATATTTTAAGTAGATTTGTCATAACAGAGTCGTATTTTATATACACATTCTGCGCAAGATATGTATTGTATGTTTTTAGATATCCCTCCTGTTTGCATTCCTTTTTATCAGGTAATGTTGAAACTTTTTTATTACTTATGAATTTAACATCAGGAGAAATTGAAATTATAGAGTTTAATAAGTCTCCATTAGATATTTTTTCATATTCTATTGCTCTTTTCTCATACTCACTATTTGCAATACCTTTTAGTGTGATTTTTTGACAAATATCATTTTTATGGCATACATAGAGTATTCGGTCAAAATACTCTGGATACTTCCTATACATTTGCCTAATGATATAGCTATTACAGCGTGGATGACTTTTGTAATTCATTATGTGAATATAAGGATGATTGTTAGCTTCCACTACTTGGTCAGGGACTGTTCCCCAAGGCATAACAAAATCCTTAACAACACCCTTAATAAATGTTTCAACCTTGATTCTTTTTGTATGTGCTAAGGCATAAAAAATCCATTGTTCAAAAACAACATTATAAAGAAACTTCTTGTCTGACTTTCTTATACTATTAGCATTGCTTGATAAAAAATCTTTAACATATTCAATGTACTCTTTCCAAAAGAACACATTATTACCACCCAATACCCCTGCATTATATGAATGTATATTATTTTCACCGAAACATACTCTCATGTAATCAGGAATTATCGCATTGCATGATTTCAAATGGTTTAGTACTAACATGTAGAAATTTGAATCGTTTTCTTCATGCTGGGCTACTAAGTCTGCTGTTAATAAGCGCTTCTTGAGCGCTTCCTTGCAAAACACATCACAGTCTATATGCAAAAAGGGAGCATTTTGCATACTATATGTTTGAATTTTAGGGTAACAGTAAAAATCCCTATACTCATTCTTGATGTCATCCAATATGAAGTATGTATCATATGGCAATAGAAACAAATCTTTAAATATATGTTTTAACTCAAAATTTGTATACATACAAAGGGGTATTTGTGGGTTATACTCTTTTAAGAGTAATCCACTCAATGCTATTGATAGCCAATTGACTAGTGGAGATAAATAACCTCCGCAAAAGTTCAGTCCATAACTTCTTAACTGACTATATGTTTGAATTATATGCATTATGTTATTATTTTATATGGTTAAGTCTGTATATAGCATTTATTAGCATGCGATCCTCTATATTATATATAAACATAGGGCATCTAGGTTCTTTCTCATATAATGCAAGTGGACATAATCCTCCACATAAAGGATAATACTTACAATCTTTACACTGTTTAATCTGACCACTTAACAACATGTGGGGAATGGTCGCTAAGGCACTATTTTTGCGCTTATTACCTCGGTTATGTATATTGCCCAAATGCAATGGACCTCCTAAATATCTTGTAGAATAGGCTGTCTCCGAACAGTCGTAAATATTACCATAAGCATCATACATTAAGGACTCTTTCATTGTCCCAATACATATATAAGGCCCACTTCTGTGCGGAAGAATCTCTGTTCTAAAACCATGCGTTAGCATATAAAGTATATACTCTGTAGACTTTTTCCCAATTATCTTCCATGTCTTGGCATCACCAGCACCATTGTTTGCCCATGAAACAACACATGCACAATAAAAACGAATTTTATCCTGCATCCCATCATTGTACAGTTTATGTAAAAGTGGAATAACACCATCTATATTACTTTGATCAATATTACATCGAATGGTTATCATGCATTTAGTCTTATCATAGTATGGGCTTGAGACTATAGACTTTAAATTGTTGTATAATTTAACAAAAGTTCCTTTACCGCTACACGTGAAACGGTGCTTGTCATGGAATTCCTTATCTCCATCTATTGTTATTTCTATCCTCCTGCAATTAAATTGTTCCTTTAACTCTCTATATACATCTGGCGTGAGTATATAGCCATTTGTAGTTATATGAGATAGATTTTTAATCTTATGCTTATTTGTCAGAATTTTTATATGCTTATTGATTATACGCATTTTATCTAAGGCGCATAACGGTTCTCCTCCAAACCATCCTATTTCCATGTCCTGATAATCATGTGCAGATAATTTAATATCAATCTGTTTGATGAGACATTCTATGGTATCTATACTGATTTCTGCATGGTTGTGCTCTTGACCACAATAGTTACAAGCAAATTGACATTTATCAGTTGGTTGAATGGACATATATAGGTGCTCACTATGGTACTGTCTTTGCTTCTTTAAAATCTTTTGGTTTTCTATGTTTATTGATCTAAACTCGTCTTCTTCCTTTGGAACAAGCACCTTTGCTTTAATTAATAACTCCATTGTATTTTTGTCTATATGCCTAAAATCTTCATTGATGACAGAATTATAGGTGTTAGCTGATACAAAAATGTTTTTTGCTGTTCTTCCAGAAAAGAAGAGACCTAATTGATGTCTCTTAATGTGATATAAATTCTTAAATAAATATGCTGAGAGTTTAAGTTTATTTTCCATTTTCTATGTTATAATATTAGAAAAAAGGGAATGCTATTGTCGGAGTAAAACTCACGCTCCAGAGTTAGCATCCCCTAATACTCATTTTGTAACTGTCTTAGTGACAATTACCGAATGAACAGTTACCATAGTAACCCCATTCTGCTCCTCCGTATAATTCGTCGGCCTGCTCTTCGTTCAAAATAATGCAATCTTGATCGATTTCTTTCAACATGGACTCATCAAGGAGCTTTTTTAAATTAATTTCTGCCATAAGGCTAAAAGTATTTAATAACGTCTACTCTTTTAAAGATTTTCGACATCCTCTTTATCTGTACGTGAATTTATATTTATCTGCTACTTCGTTGTTGGCACAATACCTGCATCAGTATCAGAGTTATGAATACGTTGGTTCACCTCAGAACCGTGCTTTCCAAAGTTCAGGTTGAAATGAAAGTCTATGCCAAAAACCTTACATAGATTTTTCGACCATACCATTTGATTATAAGGAGCAAGATGGGAAAGATTTTCTACAGACATTTCATAACGTGAACTGAAGATGTTCTGCAACTGGAGTTCTACACCCCATTTTTCTCTATTGTACCCAAAAACTATACTATGTGATTTCTCATCTTTGTTAAGTGTCTCCCCCCACAGTCTATGAAAACTTGTCTCAAGATTGGCGCCTACATACCAATTCTTGTACATTCCCATTAAGTTGGCACGCAAGCCCCAGTTAGTATGTGTATGCGTATAGGTATTGCCATTGCTGATATAGCGATTGACAAATGGGGTAAATTGGATGGACATATAATCCCTCCAAGGTTGTACTTTTAGGTTTATTTGAGAGTTCAGACGATGGAAGCCTCTTTGATTGGCATAACTCCTAACATAGAAGCCATTCGAATAGGTTGTTTCTTCCATATATGGTTTATCATCATAGCTATAACGAGTAAACCATTCTGCACTAATATATTTTGTTCCTACGCTAATTGATAGTTCATTAGAGAAAAATCTGACCGCCTGTAGATTTGGATTTCCACGGCGTATTTGGTAAATGTCTATGTGTTGTTCAACATCGCTTAATTCGGCAAGTGAGGGTGCGTAGCCTCCCATGTAGGCTTTGTAGCGTATTGACAGATAATTGTTGAAACGGTACCCCAGCTGAATAGTTGGACGAAATATATATTTTACCTGTTTGGCATTTCCTTGGCTAACATAGGTTCTCATAGCACCTACACCTACCATATAATCCAGTTTTCCTAACTTTGAAGCCCATTCTCCAAAACCATAACTCTCACCTGTATTCATCTTTACGCTTGAGGATGTGTTTCCATCATATGCGTTTTTTGTGTACATCTGCTGATGTCGCAGACCGAATGACAACCGCGAATCCTTGATTTTCTGCTCGTAAATAACTTCAGCTATGGTCGAATATTTATTGCCATTGACATGGGAAGTTATTTCCTGCACAGCATTCCCCAGAGATTGGCGATATAAACGGTCGTTTTTAGTATTGATATATGTTCCTATCAGGTCAAAGAACAGATGCCGATCCTTGGTAAACTCATGCTGATAATAAATATCTAACGATGGATTGTTGCTCCTTGACTTGGTGCGGTCCTTGATATCGAATGTATTGCTATCCTGAATAAGTTTGGAATTTCTATCAGATACCGCATGAGGCGTATTGTTATATAAATCACGAAAAGTAACACTCAATATGTTTCCGCTATTTATGTAATCGTATCCTATGGATAGATTGATGTTGTCATATCGTGCCTTTGTCTTTTGCCCTATCTCATAGTTACTGATACTGGGGGTCGTTGCATGGAAAGCCTCCATGTTTTCACGTAACCAGTTTACATCACGTCGATTCCAGTTTACAGATGCCTTGAAGTTTGACTTACCTACATGATAATTACCCGATAACTGATAATCTCCTATACCTAAGGGATTGATAGTGTTCATAAACTCTCCGGAGATGCTTCCACCATTCTTCTTTTCTTTTAAGATAATGTCAATTACGGCAGCTACATTTCCGTATCTTAGACCAGGATTATCATGATATTCTATTCTCAATACGTCTGCCGGCAAGAGAGCCTTCACCTCCTGTATCTCTGCCTTTACACCATTAATACGTAACTCTACGGCATCCCCCATAGTGGTAGTCACCTTACTGTCAAGCGTATTTACAGAGATTCGTGAAAGCTGAAGATGCTGCAACAAACTTAAACCATTGCTTGATGTTTTTTGCTGAAGCAGATTAGGGATAATTATTTGGCGGTCAGCTTTTTGTATTACGTTGTTGGCGATCACTGTAACGTCATTAAGCTGCTTACTTTCTGGTTCCAACATGATTGTACCCACCGAAAGGTGCTTAGAAATGTTTTGGCATTTAATTTCCTGCGTAGAATACCCAACAAAAGATATCCTTATTCTATAGTTCTCTCCTTCATGCGTATTCAGTTCAAAGCCGCCATTCATATCAGTTACTACTCCACTAATCATCTTATTTTCGCTTTCACGAAACAACGAAACCGTTGCAGCTGGTAATGGTTGCTTGTTTTCATCTACGACCGTTCCCGTAGTTTGTGCAGCAAGAATACCATAGCAGCCAGACATGAGCAACGTGAGAATTTTCTTTTTCATAAACATTATATTATTTATTATATGTATTGTCTTATTATAATTTTGGAGTCAACATCATGATATGCCGACAACTTTTCTTGTCTTTCGATGTTGCAAATGTATTGGTTTCTCCAAATTATATCGTTACACTTTTGTGTAATTCTGAATTTGTTGTCTGAAATATTACACAAAAGTGTAATCATGCAGCCTTGCAAAGTTCACCATACTTTGAAAAGAACCCCATTATACCTCTCTTACTGGAACATACAGGAACAGTTTCCGATGTCAGGTAATCTATGGATTTCCCTATTTGACGTGTGCCAAATCCCAAGCCCTTCATTACTTTCAATAGTTTGCTGTCAATCTCTGCTATCATATAGCTGTACTTGTCCTCTACTATCGGTTTTACTGCCAATGCCATTAGCCGCTTGAACAATGTCAATGTGGATATTCCCGAATCCTTTGCAACGGCAAAGCGCCCGATATGCCAAAAACTATATTTACTTTCCCCGTGAATAGCATTCAGTGGATTTATTCCGTATATTTTTTCAATAGGAAGAGTCTTGTGTTTATCCCAATGGAAACTCCTGATGCAGCCAATTATATTCCCAAAGGCATCCCTTGCAATATAAATATGAGATTTGTTATCATACAGATATTCCTCTTCTTCAAGCACTGATTTGATATCTTCATTTACTTCTTTCTCTGTAAATGAAGATAAGTGATGGGAGTAATTTTCCTTGACCACAAACTGTGCTATTTCCAACAGACTCGTTTTGTCTGCCATGAAGATAGCGTAGTCCTTAAATGTTGCAATCTGTTTTTCCATAATGCTTTTTGTTTCTTGATTTATATGGCAAAAATACTTCTTATGCAAATATCACCTATTACACTTTTGTGTAAATCTTCATTTCTCTCTTTGTTTTTTACACTTTTGTGTAATCTTTTTGCGGTATTTCGCATTAAAAATGTACTTTTGTAGTGAAATATATCAGAGAATCTTAGCACGTTTAGCATATATGACAGACATAAAAGATTTCTTTATAGCATCGAACACCGTGCGTAATGCACCAGATTACGATTCAAATGTATTGTCAACATTGATTCATACAGTAGAGTCCTTTGCACGTGTAACCTATCAGAGCATTTATTTGATAGACTATTATAAGCAGGAGTTTCTTTATGTATCAGATAATCCTTTGTTTCTTTGTGGTCATACAGCAAAGGAGGTGAAGGAATTGGGGTATAGTTTTTATTTGAAATATGTACCAGAGGAAGAACTAAAAATGCTTGTTGAGCTGAATAAAAGTGGGTTTAAGTTCTTTGATACTTTCGACAATGTTGATAAATACCAATGTTCCATGTCATATCATTTTCATCTGAAGAGTGGAACAAAAAGTAAGTTGATTAATCACCAGCTTACTCCCATTCTATTGACAGATGAAGGCAAGATATGGATTGGTATGTGTGTCGTATCACTATCTTCACATAAAACAGTGGGACATGTAGAGTTTCACAAAAAGGGTAATCTTAACTATTGGAAATATTCTTTCGAAGGGCATCGGTGGAAAGAACGTGATGGAATATCACTCAAAGAAGAAGAACTTGAAGTGCTACGGTTATCAGCAGCAGGGCTTACCATGACGGAAATTGCGAACAGAATGTGCCGCTCGTTAGATTCTATCAAAACCTATAAACGCCACGCCTTTGACAAATTAGGCGTGACGAATATCACCGAAGCTATTTCAAGAGCTACCTTAAACAAACTCTTCTGAAAAAATAACTTACGGCAAAAGCGAAGAGAGATAGAATTTAGGAAAATAGTTCACAGGTTTTCCTGTAGCAAGATTGTACATTGCCGTTGTACACAAGCCTGCTGCAATCCATGATGCTATGGACAGTTGTGGAGGTGGAAGCATTTCGCTTTCCTTTTTATATTGGGTTACAATTTTGTCTAACCACTCTTTAGGTTGATTCCAAAAAGCCCCGTGTCCAGTAACATACTCAGCTACCTTTAATTCAAATCCCTTTGGCTCTTCAGTCAGTTCAGATAAAGAATGCCCCAATGGGTCTACAACCGTAACAAAGCCAGCCCAACCAAAGTTGTATGGGTGCAGTACTGGGATTTTTCTTTCTTTGCAAATTTCATCAAAGACGAATGGAGTTTTATCCTTAAAGTCCAATGCATTGATGGCTACATTATGCCCATTCAGCATCTCTTCGATGTTATCAGGGTTAAGGAACTCTGTATGGTAATCTATCTGTGCATCAGGATTGATGCTTAGCAAACGCTCAGCCAAGCACTCAGCCTTGTATCTGCCAATATCATTCTCTGTATAGTTCTGCCTGTTCAGGTTGCTTTGCTCTACCTTATCGCCATCAACAATGGTAATATGCTCGAAGCCAAACCGCAAGGCACATTCTGCCACAATGCTGCCGATACCTGCACCACCAAGGAATATCTTATAATCCTTTATCACACTTTGCTCTTTCTCACTCATATAGAGCCTGTTTCTGCTGTATCTTTCTTCCATAATGAAACAATTATTTTAGGCAAAAGTAGATGTAATAAAGCATATATACATTACACAAAAGTGTAATAATCAATCACATTGTTGATTATTTTAGATTTTATAACATATTCAGAAGAGAACATGTTTGCTACTCCTTATAGTTATCCTCCAACAACCTTTCCAAATCCGACTCCTTATAGAGTATCTTCCCTGCAAACTGAGTGTAGGGGATAATTCCCCTATCCCGATAGTCCTGCAAGGTGCGAGGACTGATATACAGCCTCTCGCATACTTCTTTACCTGTGAGGAAATGTTCTCCACCAAACAGCGGTTTGTGGGTCTGTGCTACTTCCTTTATCCTTCTACTTACACTGCTGATAGCGGACAGCACCACCTGCATATCGTCAGCCTCCGTGTTTAAGTCCCTTACCTGTTCCATCGTTCTCTTGTCTTATTTCTCGTTCTTTTATTTGTCTGTTTTTGATTTCTCCGATTTTGTCTGTAACAGCCATTCTACATCCTCACGCTTGTAGTAGCACTTATGCCCGATTTGGGCAAAGGGCAAGACACCCGTATCACGATAGTGCTGTAAGGTACGCTTGCTGATGTTGAGCAGCCTGCACACATCCCCGTTGTGCAGCCAATCGGTATGCCTGCTTTGTTCCCCGAATGCCTTGTGGCATGTCTCGGCAAGGCTGAGTATCTCGTTCCTCAGCTTTGCCCAGTTTGAATCCGTAATGATAAAATATCCCATAATTTTATTGTTGTTTTGTTTGTAATTCCTTTTTGTATTGCGCCTTAATGCACGTTTCTGTCTGCAAAAGTATGATGTGTTTGCCATACTTCAAAGCACGAGAGAGCAGCAAGGAAATACAGGGAAAAACAAGGAAAAGACAAAGGGATTGTCGCTCTCTTTCTTTGCCTCCATACTCCATTTTATCATATCCGTTTTATCTGACGCAATGCTATTCGGATTGGAGCAAATAAACACATTCCTTTCTTGCATCATTTCTATACTTGTCCTCTTGTTTGGGGCTTAAATCCATGCTTTCCGACAGTTTCCTACCTGAAATCCGTGAGAAATTCATTGCCAATGTGCGCAACATTATGCAAGCACTCTCCGAATGCTTGGCACTTTCCTGTTCTCTTCATAACTTCACTCTTTGAAACCAAACCAATCATATAATGAAGAAGAATGCAGATAAAGGCAAATCTGAGGGCGGAAACAGCGAATTTCATACAAGAAGGAAGTTTTCCAAGAACTCGGAGATAGAAGCCTATCTCTCCTCTCGCTATGAGTTCAGATACAACACGGTATTGGGACGAACCGAATACCGCAGAATGAATAGCAGCGATTTCACAAAGGTGGGGCGCTATGAAATCAACACGCTCCGCAGGGAACTTGACAACGATGTGGGGATTATCACATCTTCCGACAACCTCTATTCAATTATCGAGAGCAGCTTCTCTCCACGTATCAATCCCATACAGGAGTATTTCAAGGGATTGCCATTGGTGGATGTAAGCAGTAGTTCTCCCTTTTCATTGAAAGCGATTCCCGATTTGGCAAGCTGCGTTGTTGTCCGTAATTCTAACAAATGGTTGCCGTATCTTACCAAATGGCTTGTGGCGGTGGTCGCCAATGCGATGGACGACCGTGAGTGCCGTAATCATACCTGCCTTGTGTTGACAGGTGAGCAGGGAAAGTTCAAGACCACGTTCCTTGATCTGCTCTGTCCCCCAGCACTGCACGGTTACAGTTACACAGGAAAAATATATCCGCAGGAGAAAGACACACTCACTTATATCGGTCAGAACCTTATCGTAAACATAGACGACCAGCTAAAAGCCCTCAATAAGCGGGATGAGAACGAACTGAAGAACCTCATTACCTGCCCGATGGTCAAATACCGTATGCCATACGACAAGTATGTGGAGGAACATCCCCACTTGGCAAGCTTTGTGGCATCGGTGAACGGCAACGATTTTCTTACCGACCCGACAGGCAGCAGACGGTTCCTGCCCTTTGAAGTGCTTTCCATAGATATTGAGAGAGCAAAAGCTATCTCGATGGACAATATCTATGCGGAAGCTAAAGCCTTGTTGAATATGGGCTTCCGCTATTGGTTTGATGATGATGAGATTGCCGAACTATACAGAGAGAGTGAGGACTTTCAAGTACAAACTGCAGAGATGGAGCTTTTGTTGCGTTGTTTTGAAAAGCCAACGGAGGATGAAAGATATTCGTTAATGACCACTACGGAGATACTTACCTATCTGGGTATTTATACCCACCAGCCACTTGTTGCCAAGCGGATGGGCGAAGCCTTGAAGAAAGCAGGATACATAAAGGTGAGCAAACGAAGAAATGGTGGTAGCCCCATCTATGTCTACAAGATTAGGAAAATCTTGCCATGCCCGCTCCTTCACACTTGTAGTAGCCAAATGTAGTAGAATGTGTAGTATTGTCTTATACTACAAAGTAACACTGATTATCAATCACTTATCACAGAATAGTATGTAGTAAGAAGAAAGATGAAAAAGTTTGGAGGGGAAAAACTTTGGAAAAGGTAAAACCATAAACACAGACAAACATAAATAATTATCATTCAACCCATTAAAGTATCAAAACAATGAAAGAAGAAGATTTATCACGTATCAAACGATACCCCATCGTGGAGTATCTCGAAAGGAAAGGTATCAAACCTGTCCGCAAAACACCGACCTATGCCATGTACCGTTCACCGCTCAGGGAGGAAACGCATCCGAGTTTTAAGGTGGACACTGAGAAGAACCTTTGGATAGATTATGGCGAAGGTAGGGGCGGAAGCATCATCGACCTCTGTATGCGTATGGAGGGCTGCACGCTATCTGAAGCTATCCGCCATTTGGGGCAGAACGCTCCCGATAATGGCACATATAGTTCTCGTAATGGCTTCGCACCAAACAACACCCAGCCTGTAATGGCTGTAAATGGAGCAAGGAGACTGATAGAAATATCAGACACCCTACCACCACATTTTCAGGAGTACCTTACAAAGGTGCGTTGCATCAACTTGGAAAAGGCTATGCCATTCCTCAAATGTATCAGCTATGAGGTAAGGGGCAGGCGCTATCAAGCCATCGGCTTTACCAATCTCTCTAGCGGCTATGAGCTTCGGGACGACATGACGTTCAAGGGAACGATAGCCCCGAAGGACATTACTCCGATATTCACGGACAGAGCGGAGCCAGTATGTATCTTTGAAGGCTTCATGGACTTCCTCTCCTTCCTTTCAATGAAAGAAGAGATTACCAACCACTGCCTTGTGATGAACTCCGTGAGCAACGTGGCAAGGACTATCCGCTATTTGAATGACCGACACCTCACCCATATCCGTTCCTTCCTTGACAATGACGAAGCAGGACGGAGGGCTGTTCAAGATTTCATAAAGGCAGGCTTCCATGTTGAGGACATGAACATACATTACAAAGACTTCAAGGATCTCAACGAATATCATGTCAGCCGTGCCCGTGAGCAGCAGAAACGGAAAGCGCAGGAACAGACACACATATCAATTACAGGACAAAACAAGAAATCAAAACAAGTCAAACTTAAAATGAAATAGAAATGGAAAAGAAAACTATGATGAGCGACAAAGACCTTTCATGGTTCTTGGGCGTGGAAGATGAAGCAGAGGACGATTCTACTTCACAAGAAGCGACTGCGGTTCCTGAAAGAGAAAGACCAACAAACAAGCAGGACACAGAGAATACCATGCACTCCGACCCTGCACGGAACACTGAGAGTGCAACTGTTCAAAGACGTATCAGTGCCAAGATGAGAAAGAAAACACTCGAAGCCTACAAGCAAGCCTATCTTGTGCCGACCAAGTTAAACAACCGTAAGGCAGTCTATCTGAGTAGGGAAACACAGGAGCGTGCCGACTTCATTGTGCGTAGATTAGGCGACAGGGGCAGCAACCTTTCAAGCTTCGTTGAGAACATCGTTCGTCAGCATCTGGAGGAATATGGTGAGGACATAGAGAAATGGAGAAGACTGTAAGCCGTAAGAAAAGGTAGACGGTTTTCTGGAAAAAGGTCTACCCCTTCTTCAAAATAGGTCTACCTTTTCTTCTTCGGTTTAGTTCTCTGTGAGAATGCCACGAATGCAGTTAGTCATAGAATGCACGGCATTCGTTTTTAAGCTATAAAACGTTTTAAGCGTAAATGGTTTGTTCGGTAGCATTGCAAGACGTCAGTTTGTACCCACAAACTGCGCCCAGCTCCCCTCGTCAGACTATCGGGGAGATAAGACCGTAATCACTCCGTTCTCATCGGTCAGCATTCAAGAATTAAGAGACAATGAATCATCTATAATGATTAACTTTCAAAGAAGCATATATGAACAGATATAATAAAAAGACTGCCAAATGGCAGCAACAGAATAAGGAAGAGCAGAAGATGAACAAGACAGAGTTCATCAAGGTTAGATGCACCTTAGAGGAAAAGCAGCGTATCAAGTCAAAGGCGGAAAGTGCGGGGCGTAAGTTCTCCGATTACTGTCGTGAGATACTCCTAAATGGAGAGGTGGCAGCCGTTCCTAGGATGACCGACAATGAAATGGAAGCCATTTGTATACTTCAGCATACAGGACGGTTCTATGGGCAGATTTCCAACCTCATCAAGGTAAAGGATGAAAGGTGGGTACATATCACTAAGAACCTTTCGCTATGTGCCAAAGAAGCATTTAAGCGGTTTTACGACCCTCATTTTCGTGTGGATGATGAGATATATAAGGTCTTAAATATGACAAGAGATGATAGGAAAGTGTAAGGCAATAGCGCACGGCAGCAATGCGCTGGAGTATATTTTTCGGGAGGGCAAGCTTGGCAATCGGCTTGCCTTCCACAACCTTTGCAGCAGGGAACCGAAGGCTATCTACGAGGAAATGAAAGTGGTCAGCGATTACAACACACGATGCAGAAACAAGTTCCTCCGCATCGAAATCGGTATCGCACCACAAGACGAAAGAAAGCTACCTGTGTCAGAACTTATGGGAATAGCCCATTTGTTTGCCAAGCGAATGGGACTTGACAACCACCAATGGGTGGCGGTAACGCACAAGGACACCGACAACAGACATATTCACATTATTGCCAACCGTATCAGTCTGTACGGAGAGGTCTATGATACCACCTTTGTAAGCAACAAGGCAGCGAGGGTAGCGGAGGAAATAAGCAGGGAGAAAAACTTGACTATCGCAAAAGAAGTCAAGGCAGAAAGAAAACACCCAAAGGCAAAAGCCAATCCAACAAGAGAGCAGACAAAGCATCAAATACAGAATGTTTGCTATACCCTGCTTGAGAAGTATAAAGGAACAGGCATCACGGGACACTCCATGTTCCTCTATGAACTGAATAAGAACGGCATTTCCATAGAGCGTATGAAGAACAAGCAGGGCAAGGTCTATGGTTTGAAGTTCTCATTTGGCGGACAATCTTTCAAGGCATCGGAAGTGGGCAGGGAGTTTGGCTACCATTCCTTGCAAAAGAATTTCGAGGCAAGTCAGAAAGCCGAGACGAATGTATCTGCCCAAGTAATACGCAAATCGTCAGAGCATACAGATACTAAGGATGCTGGCTATCAACTCGTACCCCCAAGACTTTCATACAGCCCACGAGCAACGGAGGATACTCCACAAATCGCACAGGCTATAAGAGCGATGGCAGATACAGCTATCAGCGCAGCCGATGAATTGGTGGAGGGAGTAGGTGGAATGATTACGCCAATGACACATGGCGAGGACTATGCCGAGACCGCATGGCAACGTAAGCTCAGATACCAAGCCAATAGGAAAAAGAAAGGACGAAGGCTGTAGAAAATTTGAATAACAATACTTTCATTGTTGGCACATTATTTGCTAGTTGACAATAAGAATTTATTAACTATTAATACAAACAATATGGAAAGAACATACAATGTGCTGTTAACCTACGATATAGATAGCAGACATACCGAAGTTAGGAATACATTAATTGAAGAGTATGGTTTTAAGGATATAATCATAGGTAATAATGGCACGAGGTGTTATTTGCCGAATACCACATTACTAAAGAGAAATACCACCAAGGAGGATGTCCATAATATAATAAAGAACGTATGTAAGATGCTTAATGCAAATCTAAAAAGGACTATTTCCTCAGAATGTTCAAACTGGATAGCATTACAAGGTGAAAAGTTTTAGATTTGTAAGTAGAAACTATAAGTCCAACCACTTGTTTCATTCAAGCTGGTAAAATTATGTGTGTTTTTCATCAAGAACGCTTGTTATTCGGTAACAAAGTATTATCTTTGCAGATAGAATAACAAGCGTTCTTTGTTAGGTAGAAAACAGCAACTTGAAGTAGCTCGCTCGTTTCCAAATCGTTACCTGTTTAGTTATACCAACAAGGTAACTTCTTTATTTTCAATTAGATACAATTTTATAATTATATTGACTTGCTAAACGCTTCCTTTTGATTGATAATACCAATGCGCCTTTGCACTTCAGATAGCAATTGTGGCAACTTGGTAATTTCAAGTTTGGCAAATTGCTCTTTCATTTCCTCATCGCCAAAAGTACGCACGATATTAGCCATGTTCTTGGCAGCCTCTAACGCTTGTTTTAAGTCAAGAAGCACAGCCTTATCTTCTTCCGTTGAAATTTCAGAGGAAAACTCTTCTGCATTGTCATAGGAATAATCAAAAAGAGTCTGACGCACCTGTTTCATTTGTTTCAAAATCTCTTCTTTATCCTCTATGACTTGAGTAAATGTATCAGTAACAGCTTCTTCACCTGTCTCATCCACATCGTTGAACCGATTCAACTCTTGCAAATACGCTTCATTCGTCTCCTGAAAATTACGTTTTATATCAGCAAAATCAATGACAAAGCCGTAACGCATTCCCAGATAAGGACGGTTTACACGGGTTATAGCTTGAAGCAAATTGTGGTCTTTCAATTTACGACCAAAGTATAAACGCTTCAAGCGAGGTGCATCAAAACCAGTCAAAAGCATATTGAAAACAATGAGAATATCCACCGTCATATTCTTCTTAAAATCCTTGACTATTTGTGTTCTCGTTTCTTTGTCATCCGTATCATGAAGAATAATTCCAGCTTTCAGTGGTCTATACTTCGATTTGTAATCCACCTCTGGTTCACCTACAACATACGCCCCATCAGGAAGTTTAATCTTGATAGGCTTCGGTTGATATTTTTGCCATTCCTCTTGGAACACATCATAAAGTCGCCGTGCCTGCTCGCTGGTTTCACAGATAACCATACCTCCTAAAGTATCATCCCCTTGTATCTTTCGAAATTCTTTCAAATCCGTCATGATATAACGAGCCAACTCGTTTACATAGCTCGGATGCTCTATGATTTCCGATTTGCGGATGTCTTTCTTCTGTACTAATGTCTCTAATTTGTCATACACATCCGAAAGACGTTCCTTATAGGATGTTTCAATATCTTCACGAATGATTTTCAGCGTATAACCATCTGTAATGGATTTATCGTAATAATAAGTATGCAGATAGTTTCCGAACACTCTACAACTGGCACGTTCTTCTTTCAATAGCGGAGTACCTGTAAGCGCAATTTTTATTGCATCAGTATCCGCATCAAACAGATTGGCAAGGAAGCAGCCACCGGGTTTATAACCACGATGTGCTTCGTCAAGAATAAAGATACGTTGAAGGTTGGTAGCATAGTCGTTGATACGTACTTTTTCTTTATCCTCCGCAAAGCGTTGTATATTTACTACCGTTATTTCAGCCTGACCACTTACCCCTTGCTGTGCTTGATTACTACGGAATTGCGCCATCAATTCAGCCCTTGAATTAGCAGTCGATACTACCAATCCACGAGCTTCAAACTCTTGTGTAGCTTGTTCCAACAAATCAAGACGGTCAACTATGAAATAGAATTTAGCCACCTTGTTCTGTTTAGAATAGAAATCGTTGAGAATATAGGTCAAGTAATAAGATAGGGCCGTTTTTCCACTACCTTGAGTATGCCATACCACACCAGATTTCACCCCCTCGGCCAGTTTCTTGCGAATAGCCAATGATGCAAACAATTGTTGGTAACGCATAATATGTTTTTGGTCGGTAGATTCAATCTTTCCATCTACCTCTCTTTCCATTCTAACGTATGCTATACCATATTTAATAATATACAGCAAACGTTCTGGTGAACACATGGAAGTCAGTATCCTATTAGTAGGCGTATTGAAATCAAGATTGGTTTGATATTCCGGGCTTGTATGAATGACTTGGCAATTATAATCTGATAATATCAGCTTTTCCACAGCCTTGTCAATGTCCTTATACGGATAATCACGATGGAAAGGTGCAATCTTTTGTGCAGACAGATTTTCTTCACGAAAACAGTTAAAGGGAGAATATGAGCGTGCTCCAGTACAATAGAAAGCCCCTTGTATGGGAACAATGCCACCAAGTGCATCATATTCCATATTGTTGCTGAATATCATTAACTGCGTGATATTGATGAAACGACGGAACTTCTTATTTGGAAAACGTTCTTTATTCATTCGCACGCTCTCCGCCAACATTCCACCATGATTGTTAGGCTTCTTCACTTCTACAAAGCAAAGAGGCAAGCCATTCACAAACAAAGTAATGTCAGGTCGAAACTCATCTTGTCCGTTCTTACAAGTAAACTCGGCAGTAAAATGGAATGAATTGTTTCCGATATTGTCGAAGTCAATCAATTTCACCGGAGATACGGCTTTCAGACGATTATAAAACCCACGACCGAGGTCATCATCATTCAGTTCCTTACGAATATCTTTCAAGACTTGAAGATACTCCCCCTCATGCTCAGGGTTCAGTCTTTTGAACTGTTGCTCAAAAATTGGTAACAAAATATTTGTGTCACCGTCATAGACTGTGCCATTCTTATCTTCGCTCAACTTACCGAAGTAAGTATATCCTATTCGGGTAAGATGAACCATTGCAGGCATCTGTACCCGTGTTGCCTCCGAGAATTGCTTCATGTCACCTATCCTTTTTATCGGTTATCAAATCCTTCAAATCCACTTGTAGTATCTCCGCTATCTCTTGCAAGGTCTCCAAATTAGGCTGAATCCGATTACAAGCATAAGCATTGACCATGCTAAAACTCTTATCTAACTGTTTGGCTAACCACGTTTGAGAAATGCCTTTTTCCGAAAGGACTGCCTTTATTCTATTCAGTTTCATTCTTTGATACGATTTTATAGTGCAAATATAGTGAATTATATTCGATAATAGCGTATATTTGCATTAAGAAGAGGCAGCTATCAAATGAGTTATGCCTTATAGCAATTGAAATTAGGTATTTTTATGCAAAAAATCCGATTACAAATACAACTGCAAACGTAACAATACGCAATGAATAACAATGGGAAAGACAGTAACAACATATTTAATTGACGGAGACCCGAAAGGAACTCAATATGCATTCATTAGCAACAAGATTTGCCAAATGTTTGTCGTGCCACGTTCTAACCTCTCTTATTTGAATACACAAGAAAAGTTGCAAAAACCTGCGTTTTACATATTACTGGGTGAAGATGAATCAACCAAGCCGCAGGCATATATAGGTGAAACGGAGAACTTTAAAGAACGTGTAAAAGACCATGATAGCAAAAAATCGTTTTGGCAAAAAGCACTTATATTCGTATCGAAAGATGCCGATATGACTAAAGTTGATGTGCAATACCTAGAACATAAAGCGATAGCTGAAGCCAAGAAAGCAAACGCCTTTGTTTTAAGCGATAATAAACAAATCCCTAAAGCACCGAATCTACCAGAGCATCAACAAGACTCAATGGATGAATTTTTCGAAGATGTGAAGTTTCTGGCATCATTCATCGGTTGCAATATCTTTGAAGTATCACAACCCAAAGAAGAACATCTATTCTACACCAAAGGTAGAGGGTGCAATGCAAAGGGCTTCTACAGTTCCGATGGTTTTACAGTCCTAAAAGGAAGTATTGTAGCTAAAACAATGGTTCCGTCTTTCAACTGGAAAGAAAAACGAGAAAAGATGCTTCAAGATTACACTTCCAGCGAGAATGGGATATTGGTATTGACATCGGATAAAACTTTTTCAAGCCCCAGTACTGCCGCAGATTTCTGTATTGGTAGCAGTAATAATGGCTGGTTGGTATGGAAAGACAAAGATGGAAACACATTGGATTCAACTTATAGAAAACAGTTGGATTAATAACATATCAATTGGAGGCAGATATGGAAATTCTCAATCTACTGGACTTCACAGACCGCATTGAACTGAGAAATTGGTTAGAGGTCAATCATAACCAAGCGAAATCGTGTTGGGTTGTAACTTCACGTTCTAAACGACCCTCATACGAATGTATTCCATACATTGAGGTTGTTGAAGAAGCATTGTGTTTCGGGTGGATTGATTCAACTTTAAAGAAATTGCCTGACGGACGCCTTGCCCAGCGGCTTTCACCTCGTCGCAAAGGGAGTCATTGTACAGAGTTAAACAAAGAACGTTGTATTAATCTTGAAGACCGAGGACTTATGACAGATGCCGGACGCCAAGCCTTTGAGAAAGCCTATTCCTACGAAATAGTCCCTCAAGGTTCTCTTATGGAAGAAAGAATCATGAAGCATAATAAGGAATTAAGACCGGGACTATACAAGTAATTCTTATCATTATAAGATATATCAAGGCAATGAACGAGAACAACATATCCTCTATTCAATCCGACTTTGAACGGATTAAAAAGCAAGACGAAAACGGTTCGGAGTATTGGACTTCTCGTGAGTTGTGCACCGTATTAGGCTATAGCACATACCAAAAATTCAATCGTACTCTAAACAAAGCTATCGCTATAGCCAATAAGAAAGGTTGTAACACTACCGAGCATTTTAATCCTACGTTTGAGATGGTCAAACTAAGTTCCGGCTCTTTCCGTAAGGTGGAGAATATACATCTATCACGAATTGCCTGTTTGATGATTGCGGAAAATGCCGATGGGAAGAAGCCGCAAGTGCAAATGGCTAGAGATTTTTTCAAACAAGAAATATCAACTCCTGAATTAATCGACAATAGCTTATCATCCAATATATTGCTATATAAGACGAAACAAGGAGAAAGTCGTATAGAGGTCATCTTCAATAATGAAACATTTTGGATGTCGCAAAAGCGAATGGCCGATTTGTTTGGTGTTGAAACGAATACGATCAACAACCATCTGAAAGAGATATTCAAAAGCGGAGAATTGGAGGAGAGTTCAGTTATTCGAAAAATTCGAACAACTGAACTTGGTGGCAAGAACGATGATACATTGTTCTACAATTTGGATGCGGTTATTGCCGTTGGGTTTCGTGTGGGTAGTTATCAGGCGAGCCAATTTCGGATGTGGGCTACATCAGTTCTAAAAGAAATGATCATAAAAGGATTTGTATTGGATGATGAACGCTTGAAACAGGGCAAACTTTTTGGCAAAGATTATTTTGACGACCTATTAGAACGTATCCGAGAAATACGAACTTCAGAACGTAGGTATTATCAGAAAATCACCGATGTCTATGCCGAATGTAGTGCCGATTATGATCCTAAGGCTGAGACCACCCTACAATTTTTCAAGAAGGTGCAAGATATGATGCATTGGGCTACTTCCCATCAAACGGCAGCCGAAATCATCTATTCAAGAGCAGATGCCCAAAAGCCCCACATGGGGCTTACCACGTGGAAAAACGCTCCTGACGGCAGAGTTCAAAAGTCGGATACAATTATCGCCCAGAATTACCTATCAGACAAAGAGGTCTCTGCTTTCAATCGTCTATCAACCGCTTTCCTTGATTTGGCCGAACTTCGTGCCGAGCGGCAAATCATCACCACAATGGCAGATTGGAAAAAGCAATTGGATGATTTCCTGACTCTATATGAGTATGACAAATATAATGAGGCTGATACTATTTCCGCTGAGCAAGCGAAAGAAAAGGCATACGCCGAATATGATAAATTCCGCTTGATTCAAGACAAGGAGTTTCTTTCGGATTTTGATAAAGAAGTCAAGGTTTGGAAAGAGAGGGGGGGTATGGTAAGGATTAATTCTATCTATAAGCACGATTTTAATCATAGTAATAAATTGATCGCAATAGAATAACTAATTGATTTACAATAGATAATGAGTGCCCAGAATATGATAAAACAAATAATAGAAAAGTGGAAACTGATTATAGAAACACAGTTATCTAAAAAGAAACAAGAAGACACGCGGTTACCTTATATCCCATTATCTCCTACAGATAGTGCAGAAGATTGTGATGTTTACTTAAATGCGCTTTCGTGGGCCTTGTCTAATAAGAAACAGATAAAAAATATTGCAATATCTGGTCCTTATGGTTCTGGTAAAAGTAGTATTCTCCAAACATTCATAAAGCGAGAAAAACAAAGGAAATGGATTCTGAACAAAAACCATTTTCTTAATATCTCATTAGCTACTTTCGAGGCACCAAAGAAAAGTAATGACCAAGAAAATGATAATCACTACACTTGCGATAATGACATTCAGCGACTAATAGAATTAAGTCTACTACAACAACTGTTTTATCGTGAAACTAATTCAAAAACGCCTGATTCAAGATTAAAGAAGATACAAAGCCTAAAATCATGGAAATTGTTTCTCCAAACAATAATAACTATAGTTTTTGCCTTTTCTCTTGTAGTTCTTGTTCTACCGAATGAGCTTGATTCATATTTGAATTTGGAGAATACCATATTTGCAAGCAATATTGCCAAATATATTGCATTAACAGTTGGTATTATAATACTTTTTGCTTTCATCTATAAGTCATCACGCTCGATAATCGGTCTTTCTATTAAAAAGTTAAATCTAAAAGGAACGGAGATAGAAATAGATAAAAATATCAGCAAATCCATTCTAAATAATCATATTGATGAGATTATTTACTTCTTTGAAGCTACAGACTACAATGTCGTTATCATTGAGGACTTGGATCGTTTTGGCAAATCAGAAGTGTTTACAAAACTTCGTGAAATCAATCTTCTTATCAATAATTCAAAGAAAGTCAAGCAAGACGTTGTCTTTATATATGCTATAAAAGACGATATGTTTCTGAATAAGGATAGATCCAAATTTTTTGATTATATGCTTCCTGTCATCCCTATTGTCAACTTTTCAAACTCTGGAGATAAGCTAAAAAAAATGTTGAAAGGAGAATCAATCAAAATAGATAATGATCTGATAGATGACTTGTCACTATTTGTGGACGATATGCGACTATTGTATAACACTACTGTCCACGATAATCTTTTAACAATTTCTTGAAGCTCCTATAAATACAAG
>NZ_JRPQ01000118.1 GCF_000762405.1 Hoylesella timonensis S9-PR14
TTCGTTGGAAATGAATCGTTCGTTGAACAACCGTGAGAGAACCGTTGAAGAACCGTTCAATTTTACCCCTCTTAACTCGTTGATAATCAGACCCCGTTCCTTATATATCAATAATATCAATAATATCTATAATATCAATAATACGACGACGAAGCGCGCGTGAGATCGCCGACGTCGACGTTTTGTAAAGTTTTTTCAGAAAGGAAATAAATCGTCTGGAGAAATCTCGAGTCGGTAGGTGGCGTTACACAAGTCGACAGGTTGCGTTGCATGAGTTGGCAGGTGTCGTTGCGCAAGTCGGCAAGTGAGGTTGAACGATTCGGCAGCTGTCGTTGCACGATTCGACAGGTGACGTTGCATGATTCGACAGCTGGCGTTGTTGGAACATGGAGATAAAGGCACTAAAGTAATGTAATAGTCGGTCTATTGTATGTAGATAGCGGCATTGTTCACATGCTTTAGAAAAACTCGGAAACTTGTCAACTCATGAACTCATCAACTCGTCAACTAATCAACTAATCAACTAATCAACTAATCAACTAATCAACTTAATAACTCATCAACTTAATAACTCATCAACTCGTTAACTTGTCAACTCGTCAACTCGTCAACTAAAAAACTTATAAATCCCCTTGACCTAAATCAATTTCTTCAATTTTCTAAAACTTTTCTTCAAAAATATTTGG
>NZ_JRPQ01000119.1 GCF_000762405.1 Hoylesella timonensis S9-PR14
TTCGTTGGAAATGAATCGTTCGTTGAACAACCGTGAGAGAACCGTTGAAGAACCGTTCAATTTTACCCCTCTTAACTCGTTGATAATCAGACCCCGTTCCTTATATATCAATAATATCAATAATATCTATAATATCAATAATACGACGACGAAGCGCGCGTGAGATCGCCGACGTCGACGTTTTGTAAAGTTTTTTCAGAAAGGAAATAAATCGTCTGGAGAAATACTCAAGTCGATAGCTGGCGTTGCACGATTAGGCAAGTGAGGTTGCATGATTCGACAGGTTGCGTTGTGCAAGTTGGCAGGTGAGGTTGCACGATTCGACAGGTGAGGTCGCACGAACGACAGCTGACGTTGTTGGAGCATGGAGATAAAGGCACTAAAGTAATGTAATAGTCGGTCTATTGCATGTAGATAGCGGCGTTGTTTACATGCTTTAGAAAAACTCGGAACCCAGAAACTCGTCAACTTGTTAACTCGTCAACTAATCAACTAATCAACTAATCAACTTAATAACTCATCAACTCGTTAACTTGTCAACTCGTCAACTCATTTCTCACTTGACCTAAATCAATTTCTTCAATTTTCTAAAACTTTTCTTCAAAAATATTTGGAAGTTAGTCGTAAAGTTTGTACTTTTGCATCCGCTTTCGAGAA
>NZ_JRPQ01000120.1 GCF_000762405.1 Hoylesella timonensis S9-PR14
AACTCTAAGTTTGCGACATGAAAAAAATAGGATTAAATCTTTTTGCTTACTAAGGTTGGCTTATTACCTTTGTTGTTAAAAGGAGAGCCAGCCTGCAGGGAAGGGAAACTTTGAAATTAACGGGGCTCAAGCCCATCTTCTGTTTTAGTCCTCCCTGCACAGTTGCAAAGACCTGATAGAAAGTTAAGGCTTCGAGCCTATTTAGAGTTTTGAGTCCGTTGCAACTTTAGCCGGTTCCTATAATTGCAAAGTTATGAAGAAAATTTTTATTGGCATCGACTTCTCAAAAGAAAAGTTTGATGCGACCGTCATCAAGGCGGAAGATTTGAGCGAGATGCTGTCCGTAGGGCACCAAGAGTTTGTCAACAAAGTTTCAGGCTATCGTAAGATGCTCCGTTGGGTGGACAGCCTATGCGGTGCCGACACATGTGAGAACTGGCTTTTCTGTGGCGAGAATACGGGCGGATACAGCCAGATGATGAGCGACTATCTGTATTCAAAAGGCTATGATCTTTGGATAGAGAATGCCTTGAGCATCAAACGTGCTTTCGCCATGAAACGCGGAAAGAGCGATAGGTCTGATTCGCTGATGATTGCCGAGTATGCCATGCGCTACCAGGACAAGGCCCGTCTATACGAGCCGTTGAGCCCGGCACTCTCACAGTTACGCGAGGTGTTCCTCTACCGTCACATGCTCGTCAGGCATAAATGCAGTTTTGAGGTTAGGCGCATTGAGAAGCGTCTTACGCAACAGAAGTCATCCGCAAAGACGATGATATCGCAGAGTTCTCGACACATATTAACCGAACTTAAGCACGAGATTCAAAAGTGCGACCAGCGAATACAGGAGCTTGTACGCTCAGACGAGGAACTTAGTCGCATCTTCGGCATCATTACTTCCATGCCCGGTGTGGGAACGCTCAATGCGGTGTGTCTGATGGTCTTCACCAACAACTTCACCAAGTTCGACTACAACGCCCGCAAGATAGCCTGCTACTACGGTGTGGCGCCCTTCTCCCGTGACTCTGGAACCAGTGTGCACTCGGCTCCAAAAGTAGGATATTTGGCTAACAAAATGATCAAGTCGCTACTCTCGCAGGCTGCTTTGGCTGCTGTGAACTTCTGTCCAGCTATGAGCATATATTACCATCGGCTGTTAGACAAGGGAAAAATGCCAATGGTAGCGTTGAACGATGTGAAGAATAAGATGTTGACCATCATCACAGCAATGGTAAAAAACGAATGCAAGTATCAGCCGGAATACATCTCTATAAATGCTCGGAGTGAAATGTTAAATAAATAGTTAAAATCAAAGAAACAGGAGGATAATAACATAGAAAGCTCTATCTCTTTTCAGAGGTCGAACCCATTCATATCCAAGAAATCATTTTAGCAACCATCTAAAAGTAAGAATAATGGAAAAATTCAATTTTTATCAAGACAGAAAGGTTACTTGTTGGGAACGCACCCACTTTGATGTAAAAGCCGAGAGTTACGAAGAAGCCGTTGCCCTTGTCAAGTCGTGGCAGGGAGAGGACGTGCTTTGCTTTGAGGACGATGAGAATATCATCATCACAGACGGAGAAACCTTGTATGACACCTCCGAAAGCCTATCCGTAGAGGAAAACGGAGGACAGCCGACTATCAAGGTCTTTGCAAACAATGGAGAAGACATCATCAACAATAAACCCGATAACACTGAACAGATATGAGAACGGAAACAAGAACATACGAGGTATATAACCTCCACGAACTGACAAGGGAGGCACAAGCAAAGGCACACAGCCATTGGGCGGAACATTGCGACTATACTTGGGACAGAGAGAACCGAGCCACATTGCAAGCCTTTGAACGGATTTTCAATATCAAGGCGGACAGATGGTCATACGACAGTTGTACCTACACCTATCGTTTCACTTCCCATTACAGCGAGGAGGAAGACAATATGAAAGGGACAAGACTTCTGAAATACCTTGTCAATAACTATTG
Organism: Hoylesella timonensis S9-PR14; assembly: GCF_000762405.1. Classification (GTDB taxonomy): domain Bacteria; phylum Bacteroidota; class Bacteroidia; order Bacteroidales; family Bacteroidaceae; genus Prevotella; species Prevotella timonensis_A. Next base: position 1,990 of record NZ_JRPQ01000120.1, read on the forward strand.
GAACGACTTGTATCCACCCAAGACTTATTGGAGTGGAAACTACAAGAAGAAACGCAAGAGCCGTGTGTTTGTTTCGGACGATTGTGTGCTGACGGGCTACTGCATAGACTATGAAATCTTGAAACCCATATACGTTTTTCTGAAAGCCCCCAATGATACCACCCTATACGAACTTATGGACAAGTGTTTGAACGGATTTTTCAAGGCTTGCAGGGACGATATGGAATATCAATTCAGCGAGGAAGCCTTTGCCGAAAGTTGCGAAGCTAACAATTATGAGTTCCTATCAGACGGAACATTATTCAACTGATTAAAACATAAAAGACAATGAAAGGTACAGAGCATTTCAAGAGCGTAATCCAATGTTATTTGGAGAACCGAGCATCATACGATGAACTCTTTGCGGAGAGTTTCCGCAAGGAAAACAAGAACATAGACGAGTGTGTAACCTATATCCTCAGCGAGGTACAGAAAAGCGGTCATTCGGGATTTTCGGACGATGAAATCTACTCTATGGCAGTGCATTACTATGACGAGGACGACATAGAGGTAGGCAAGCCTAATTCCTGCAAAGTGGTGGTAAACCACACCATCGAACTCACGGATGAGGAGAAGGCGGAAGCCAGACAGAGAGCCGTAGAGCAATACCAACGTGAAGAACTCTCCAAAATAAAAAGCCGTAACGCAAGACCAAAGAAAGCCGAGACAACGGAAATCGTATCACAACCCTCACTATTCGAGTTTTAATCCCTTAAACAACGAAAGGAAAATGGAAACAATGGATTTAAGCGAAGCACGCATCTATGTAGGCACTTATGCCAAGTACAACAACGGCTCATTGCAGGGAGAATGGGTGGAACTTTCGGACTTCTACGATTTGGACGACTTTATGGAGCGTTGTGCCGAGATACACGAGGATGAGGAAGAACCCGAATATATGTTCCAAGCGTGGGAGGAAATCCCCGATGGTCTGATAAACGAAGGTCATTTGGATGAAAACTTCTTTGAACTTCGGGACGAGTTGGACAGATTGAATGACACGGAGAAAGAAGCCTTTTGGGAATGGGCGGACGGCAACAATGCCCATATCACCCAAGACGCATACAGCCTTGTAAAGGCTTTTCAATCCGCCTATATGGGCAGTTATGCAAGCAGGGAGGATTTTGCGGAGGAAATTGTGAAAATGAAGAACGATTTATCCGATTTTGCACTGAGTTACTTCGACTTCTCCAAATATGCCGATGACCTTTTTGACACAGACTTTTGGTATAAGGACGGTTATGTATTTCGCAACGAATAAAACAAGGAGGATAGAAAATGAAACCAAGAAACAGATATGAGAAGGCTGTCCTTGCCGAGAGCAAGCACCTTCGCCCGATAACCAAGACACAGAGCAAATGGGCATTCCGTGAGTGTATAGACCATTTCGCCTACCGACTGCCCAAAGGTCGCACAACGTGTATGGATTGTGGGCATAGTTGGACAATAGAAAAGCCTACGGACACTTGCACCTGCCCCCATTGCGGGGCAAGGTTGCAGGTCAAGGAAACCTTTGAACGCAAGATTAGGCAGAAGCAATACTTTACGATACTTACCGCTTGCGGAGAGTACCAAGTACTAAGAATGTTTCTTCTTTCTGTGGAAATGGAGAAAGGTTGCAAGGCTTCATCATATACCCTTGAAATTGGTCAATATTGGTGGAACGCACAAGGACGGCAATCAGTGATAGCCGTTCAACGAACATTAGGCAGATACATTGACACCTTTTCTTTCTGTTCGCCAATGGCAGTACGCAACGATAACGAAGCCTACCGTCATATATCGTACTCACCGATATATCCCAAATTCAAGGTTATGGACACACTCCGCAGGAATGGATTTGAGGACGATTTTCACGGCATTGCCCCGACAATCCTTATCCCCGCTATATTATCCGACAGTCGGGCGGAAACCTTGCTGAAAGCAGGCAGAGCCGAGCATTTGAAATACTTCCTCTACAATTCAAGGACATTTGACACTTGTTGGCAGTCCTATAAGGTTGCCACTCGAAACGGCTATGACATAGAGGACATTTCTATATGGTGTGACTATGTGGATATGCTCCGCAGGTTGGGCAAGGACACACACAGCCCGAAGTATGTTTGCCCCACCGACCTATATCGGGAACACGACCGCAGGCAAAACGAGCTTCGCAAACAGAGAGAAAAGGAGGAAATAGAGAGGAAACGCAGGAAGGCGATGGAGGACGAGGAGCGTTTTCAAGAACTCAAATCCAAGTTCTTCGGTCTTTGCTTCACAAACGGCACAATCCAAGTCCACGTATTGGAGAGTGTGCAGGAACATTTGGAGGAGGGGGTGGCAATGCACCATTGCGTATTTGATAGTGCCTACTATCTCAAAGAAAACTCGCTTATCCTTTCGGCAACCATTGAGGGCAAACGGATAGAAACGATTGAGGTTAATTTGGACACGCTCAAAGTTGTGCAAAGTCGTGGCGTTTGTAATCAAAACACAGAGTACCACGACCAAATCGTAAGCCTCGTGAATGCCAACCGCAAATTGATAAGACAGAGAATGAGAGCGACAGCATAAGCAACAATCACCAAAATATCACAGATATGAAAGCAGAAATTGAAAGCATCGTATGTAATTGGGCGGACGAGATACCCCATATCCTTATAAGGGTAATCAATGCCATTACTTTATCCGTCAATGAAGAGGAACTGAGAGCTGCCGTCAAGCGGATAGCCGAAGAAACGGAACTTGACAAGTTCTTTGCCTATGGTTATGGCACACATCATTTTTGGCTTACCCACCGCAGGTTATCGAATGGTGAGCCGATGGAACACAGATTATTAAAAGTTGAGTTTTGAGAATATGAAGAAGAAAGTTTATAGAGTACGGACGCAGTACATTTTCGAGGGAGTGTTTGAGGTTGTTGCCGAAAGCAGGGAGGACGCACAGCAAAAGGTCATTCAGAATTGCGGATTGGTAATGGGTGGGAATATTCACAGCACCTTACCCGATGAAGAGGTGAATTGGGCTTTCTCCACCCACCCTGAAGTCAGGACGGGACGGATAACCATTCAAGAAGAACAGATGAAGTAATGCGGTCGGCAGATTTGCCAATCGCTCCTTTCTTTCGTGAGCCTAAGCAGATAAAGAAAGGAGCAAAGAAACCCCAATAAAAAACACCTCGTTACTTTTGACAGTGAGTTGAGACGGCTCAAAAGTAACAAAAAGCCCATCCAAATATTGTTCTATCTTCTAAAGCCGTATTTTTGTTCACGTTTCTCAAAAGCAACACGCCCTCCTTCCAAAATATCACATATGTGTTCACGGATACCTTGTGAAGATAATATATACTCAGCATTTTCGTCTCTTTGCTTGGTGTCTTCCAAAGATCCGTTGATATATTGAAATTTCAAACCTCCTAAGTTGGGCGTATCCGCACCTTCTTGATTAGCTACAATTACATTTTCTGCGTCTGCACTTACCACAACATTGGAATTGTGCGTCACCAATATTATTTGTCGCTCTTTCTTTTTCCGTTTGATGTATGCTACTAATTCATGATAAATCGCGCGATTATCAAGACTATCCTCTGGTTGGTCTATGAGTATTGGGCATTTCTTATCACTAAAATCCAAAAGTAGTTTCAGGATAACAAAAGCTTGTTTTCCCTCTGACATATTAACAAAATTATCCCCTTGATAAGTCAAGCTATAATCAAGGCTATACCAACTGTGGGTAAGAAATTCTGTTACAACATTTAATGCTTCATATCCATTCTTCAGAAGCACTTTCTCTGAAAGAAGATTCTTAAAGAAGTCCAAACTAATTGCTTTGTTATCTTCATCATATTTATTTAGCAATTCTTGTAGATATTCTTGACGTTCATAACCTCTTTGATTTAGTCTGGTCTCCAAAAAGACTCGCATTTCTTGCTTGTGAAAAGTGAGTTTTACACGAATATCAAGTTTATCATAAGTGATGGCTAAGTTATTACAAATATCATTTGCGCTTATTTTATAAGAGCAATGATTGTCAATGACTTTACGGATTGATTCTTCTCGTTGTAGCCTTGCTTGCTCAAGCTTTTTCTGTATCTCATCAATTGCAGTAAGCTTTCTTTCTTCTTCTTGTATTTTGCTATTAATATCTTTTAATTCCTTATTGTCCTCAAATATCCGTAATCCTTTTTTGTAGATATCAGAAGCTATTATTGTTTGTATCTCCGTGGCTATTTGGTCTTTTGCTTTAGAGGTATCTTCTATGATTTTTTGGACGATCTCTGTCCATTCCATTTCAGTTCTTACTTTCAAACCATTAAACAGACGATCTACTTCATACTGATTCAACCCAAAAGATAATTTATCAAAATCCCATTTTTTCTCAAAGGAAGAATCGAATGGAGTGAGATTTTTTAATCTATTCAACAACTCAAGGTCGTTATCTGCCGCAGCAATAAGTTTCTTCTTTTCTTGAATTTGATATACATAAGCATCAAATGAAACTCTTTCTTCTTGTGTTAATGCTCCATCTTTTTGCAGAGTAGATGCTTTTGTTTTCAATAGTTGCAATTGTTGTTGAACACCATCCCTATTACCTTTTTCTGATAAACTCTTTTTTAGAGAATCAATCTCTTTTTGCAGTTGAAAAACATAGAAAACTCCATCCGTTACACTTTTAGAAACATCTGTAAGATGAGTATAATAATTCTCTAAAATTCTATTTTCATCTTTGCTCTTTATTATGTCTTCTACTATTTTATTCGTCTTTTCTGAGTCAAAAGCAATCTCGTGCATGTAACTTTGTCGGAAATATTCTATTTCACGACCGAGTTGATTATTTCCATCCTGCCATCTGATAGAAACCCCATCAAGATGTTGTCTAATAAAATCACCTTCTCCAACTTCTTTATTTCCATGCTTAGCAGCTATTGCTTTAAGTAATGATGATTTCCCTGTAGAACGTCCTCCTATGATAGTATTTAAGTTAGGATTGAGAAAAATTTTCCCATCCCAAAAATCATCCTCTTTTAATGTTATACTATCAATTACCTGATAAATATTCTTCTCGTCAGGTTTGGTTATTTGAATCTTCACTCTATCCTCTGGTTCAAACAGAATCTGTTTTAGTCCTTCGAATGTAGTATCAGCCTTAATCCAAGTTTTACAATTTCCCAATCTATCCTTTAGCTCAATCTGGTCTGCAAAAGAATGGGCATCACTACAATCTAATAGCAAATCATTTACACCTTGTTCATGTAGTTTTTCTTTTGATTTATTGTATGCTTCGATATCCTCGGCTGCGGTAAATACTATATCAACATCATTAATGATACTCTTTTTTTCTGCTATAGAATTATCGTTCCATTTGAAATCTTCCCATTCTGTTTTACCAATAGCTGTCATGAATTTGCCCTCAAATATCTGATTGGCATTTGATAAAGCATTTTTAATGACAGACGTCTCAAGATTGAGATTATTAAATCCTTCTCTTAATGGACTTCCATAGTGTTGGTGTTCATTTTCTGGTACAGAGGCTATAATCCGTTCTCCTAAATCTTGAATACTTTCTATTGAAATAACTCCACCCCACTGTTGAGTACAGTCTGGACTTAATGTATAATGCGCAGTGAGAGCATTCAAGAATTGCTGCTGAATTTGATCAGGGGTTAGTTCATTAGAAAAAATGACATGGTAGTTTATTCTTTTAAACTTCTTATTTCCACAGAACTTTGATAACCTAAACTCGACAACAGGTAGTATCAAATCTATATTTTGCAGCCTACCTTGTTCTTTATAATCAAGAATTTTACGATAACCATCAATAAAAAGATAGTCATTGATACCAAGAACTTTTATATCATCGGGAAGATGCTCTAAAGCATCTATATACTTCTCCCATATATCTTCATCAGGAGAGCACTTATAATTATGCTCCAAAGAAAAAGGAGTATGGACATGCAAGTCCCAAATTCTCCATTCCGATCCTCTGTTCATGATTTTTCTATATTAATATTACCTTTCGCAAAGGTACTCATTCATAACGAGAAAGGCGAATAAAACGGCGAAAAAACGCCCCTTGCAGAACATAAAAATATCGCAAGAGGCGTATTTGATAATCAAGGTATATAAAACAGGGCAAACTCCACCTTTCGCCGTTTGACAAGTCCTCGCAGAACTTTGCCTTTGTATTGGCAAAAAGAGACAAATTCACGGTAGAAATCCCTGTCGCCCGACTCTATCTTTCGTAGCAGTCGGCTCTTGGGATACTTCCCGTATCCCAGCAACCTACCCGCTCCAACATTGTAGGACAGAACGGCAAGCAACAAAGCATCCTTGCCGTAGTCCTTGAACATCATCAGACGCTTCATCAGGTCTGACCGGAGCAGCGAGTCCGCCTGCCGTTCCGTCATCGCTGCCGTGAAATGTTCGCCCGGCAAGAGCTGATGCTTATCCGAAATTTCGGATAATCATCATTATCCTAACCTTGATATTATCCTAACTTTATATTGCAAATGATTGAAA
>NZ_JRPQ01000121.1 GCF_000762405.1 Hoylesella timonensis S9-PR14
GTCAATCAATACGGACATTGGGCAGAGTATTACGCACCCGACCGCACCAGCCTAAGAGCCTATTTGTATGGTAGTGTCAATCAAATAGTAGAAATCCCCAAACATTAAACGACTATGAAAGGAACAGAACATTTTACGCGAGCAATAGCCGAGTATCTCAATCAGCGTGCAGCGACAGACCATTTGTTTGCACCCAACTTGATGAAGCCTAACAAGAGCATCGAGGAGTGTGTAACCTACATCTTGAACCAAGTGCAGGCGAATGGCTGCAATGGCTTTGAGGACGATGAAATCTACTCAATGGCGGTACACTACTATGACGAGGATGAAATTGAAGTAGGAAAGGAAATCACTTGCAGAGTGGCAGTAAATCATATTGTGGAACTCACAGAGGAGGAGAAAGCCGAAGCAAGGCAAGAAGCCATCAAGCAGTACCAACGTGAGGAACTTGCCAAGATACAGAGCCGTAACGCACGAGTGAAGAAAACCGAAAGCGCAGCACCCCAAACACAACCGTCACTATTTGATTTTTAAGCCTATGAAACCAAGAAACAAATATGAGAAGGCAGTCCTTGCCGAGAGTAAGCACCTTCGCCCGATAACCAAGACACAGAGCAAATGGGCATTCCGTGAATGTATAGACCATTTCGCCTACCGACTGCCCAAAGGTCGCACAACGTGTATGGATTGTGGGCATAGTTGGACAATAGAAAAGCCTACGGACACTTGCACCTGCCCCCATTGCGGGGCAAGGTTGCAGGTCAAGGAAACCTTTCAACGCAAGATAAGACAAAAGCAATATTTCACGATACTTACCACTTACGGAGAATACCAAATACTAAGAATGTTCCTCCTTTCTGTGGAAATGGAGAAAGGTTGCAAGGCATCTTCATATACCTTTGAAATCGGTCAGTATTGGTGGAACGCACAAGGAAGAAAAACGATTATTGCTGTTCAACGAACATTAGGCAGATACATTGACACCTTTTCTTTCTGTTCGCCAATGGCAGTACGCAACGACAACGAAGCCTACCGCTATATATCGTACTCACCGATATATCCCAAGTTCAAGGTTACGGACACACTTCGCAGAAATGGTTTTGAGGGAAACTTCCACAATATAGTGCCTACCGAACTTATACCGGCACTGCTTTCCGATAGCCGTGTGGAAACCTTGTTGAAGTCGGGGCAAATCCCGCTACTCAAATTCTTCATGCACAATGGTCGAAGAAGCATTGATAGCTATTGGGCATCTATCCGCATCTGTTTGCGAAACGGCTACCATATAGAGGACGGAAGTCTATGGTGTGATATGGTGGATATGCTCAATCAATTAGGCAAGGATATTCACAATGCCAAGTATGTTTGCCCCACCGACCTTAGAACAGCACACGACCATTACCAAGCCAAGCGCAGAGCGATGAGAGAGCGTGAGAACATTATCAAGAAGCGCAAGGAAGCGATGGAAGCCGAACAAGCATACAAGCAACTCAAAGCAAAATTCTTTGGCATAGAGTTCACTGACGGCATTATCCGCATCCACGTTTTGGAGAGTGTGCAGGAGCATTTAGAGGAAGGCACGGCAATGCACCATTGCGTATATGATGCACGCTATTACAGCAAACCGCAGTCGCTTATCTTCTCTGCCACAAAGGACGGAGAGCGCATCGAAACCATCGAGGTATCATTGGAAACGATGAAAGTGGTGCAAAGTCGTGGAGTGTGCAACAAGAACACCGAGTACCACGAGCAGATACTCGCCTTGATGCAGAAGAATATGAGAATGATAGCACAGAGAGCAACCGCATAACAATCCTATAATAACAACGATTATGGCGACATACAAGACAATAGAGAAAATTCCAACGTGGAGTTTAGGCTACCTTATCAATGGAGATAGTACAGGACTGACAGACGAAGAAATCGCACTCGCAGACCAATGGAGTAAGGACACCAAAGCGGAGGTTATATCGCCCCACACAGACATAGAGGGGAATATGCAACCTTATTTTACCCACGTGCCAGCCTTTGGACTACCCACCGAGGTAGAGGACTGCACCCTTATTTGCAGAGAGTAAATAAAAACATCAACCTATAAACGACAACAATATGAAAGTACATGTAGAAGGCATTATTCATAATTTTTCGAGCAAAGCTCTCAACAACTCGTGGGCAGATGAAATACCCATCATCATCGTGAGAGTTATCAATGCCATAAGCATAGCCGAGAGCAAGGAGGAGTTGCAGACCGCACTCCTCCAAATCTCCCAAGAAACGGAACTTGACAAGTTTTTTGTCTATGGTTACGGCGCACATCATTTTTGGCTAACCCACCGTTAGCTATCGAATGGTGAACCAATGGAACACAGATTACTAATCGCTGAGTTTTGAAAATATGGAAAGGAAAGTTTACAGAGTACGCACCCAATACGTTTTTGAAGGTGTGTTTGAGGTTGTAGCCACAGACCGAGAAGAAGCCGAGCGCAAAATCCTTGAAGATTGTGGAATGGTGATGGGCAGAGGAATACACAGCACGCTGCCCGATGAACACATCAACTGGGCTTTTAATACCCACCCCGAAGAGCGGATAATTGAAACAACCGAAAATCCCTAACACAATGAGCCACGCAACCTTAAAAATTGCGTGGCTTCTTTTCTTTCTCTTTGAACGAGCAGGCGACCAAAGAAAAGAAGCAAAAGAAAGTCGCAGAAAAGTACCTTTTAGTTGATGACGTTTGGCATAATATCACTCCAATTAGTCGCTAAGAATTCTTTAGTTGTCCGTGGAATAGCGAACCGTTTTTTGCAGGTTTTGAATTTGTTACACATAAGAAAGTTGTTGAAATGACTTAAATAGAATGGGTTCTTAGTTTTTTTTAGTTCTTTCTTAAATTTATTCGCAAAAACTTTCTTTTCTTTCGATGAATATATAAAACCACGCTTAGCTTCTCCCTCCATAATGGTATCGCTGATCCTTTTTTTTATAGCATCAGGCGTAAACTGAGTTTCAAGATAATTTTTATAAATTCTTCTAAAGAGTTCTGGTGCATTTACAAAAGAGTATTCCTGGGGCCTATCTGGATTTGCTCTAAAAAGGCACTGCAAAGATTTCGTAATATCGAATGATTGTAAAAACTCATCGTAGAATTCACTGTAGCTTATGTATATATCATCATTTTGTAAGGCATATAAAGAGCCTATTATCCCAAAGAAAGGTGATGGTTCTTCCAATAAGGTGTAATACAAGATGTCCATACCGAAACAAATCCCCATGGTTATCAATAAATTGTTCTGAGTTTCGATATTTATGCACCGCATATCTGATACGAAGTTGCTCCAAGGTATCAAATCTTTGTTAGCCAGTACAAGACCATCATGGTTGCTACTTCCATGTAATTCAAAATGAAGAATAGGAATTACATGGTTATCTTTGGTCTCTTGTTTTATTCTTTTGATAATATTGACCCAATCTTCTAATGAAAGAACCTGTACATACTCTGTAGCTAAATCACTATGACAGTAACTTCGTCTCTTGATAATATCATCGTACAATTCTTTACCAGTTTGACGCTCATCTTGTAGAGATTCTACGACGTAAATTTTATTAAATCTGAAAAAATCCATAAATCAAAGTTTTTATTTCAACAAAATTACTCATTCATAATTAGAAAGACAAATAAATCAACAAGAAACTACCGCTTATGATTCGATAAACTTGCACACACCTTTACCTTACATCTACAAGATTTTAGATACTCCTTGTAGAGATTTCTTCCATTATCTTCTATCTTGCGTAGTAGTGGGATTGGGAATCTTCATAAGCCAATACACGGCTCCACACCTATATGATATGATATCACGTCAATGTAAACTATAAAGCGTATTATAAAAAACTAAAATCATTATTATTGGCAATTGAAGAGACGAGGTAGAAGTTGTACTTTTGCAAAATAAGAATAGATGTATCAAGGTATATAGAACAGCACAAACTCCACCTGTCTGCGTTTAACTAATCCACTCAAAACTTTTCCCTTATATCGGCAGAACGAAACATACTCTCGATAGAAGCTCCTGTCTCCAGCTTCAATCTTTCGCAGTAGCTTACTCTTTTGGTGCTTACCATAACCAAGCAATCGCCCTACACCCACATTATAGGCAAGCAAGGTCAGCAGCAGCGCATCCTTGCCATAGCCTTTGAAGTGTTCAAAGCATTTCCAAAGGTCGGCACGGAGTAGGGAGTCCGCCTGCCGCTCTATCATATTCGCTGTGAAACGCTCTCCCCGTTGCAGCTGATGATTATCCGAAATTTCGGATAAGCATCATTATCCTAACCTTGATATTATCCTAACTTTATATTGCAAATGATTGAAA
>NZ_JRPQ01000122.1 GCF_000762405.1 Hoylesella timonensis S9-PR14
CAAACAAATTGACCTCAAAAATAGTCTCACAACCTGTCAAAGCTAATTTATAGAATCGCCCTTAAATGATATTGTTGCTTTACCAAGTGATAACCTTGTCAACAATTTCTTGTTGTTCCAAACTACTTCTTCGCAAATAAATGCGTGTCGTCTCAATGCTTTCGTGTCCCATGAGGTCGGCAAGTAAGGCAATATCATTGAATTTCTCCAAGAAATTCTTGGCATAGCGATGGCGGAACGAGTGGGGGTAAACCACTTTCTCGTTCAAACCATACTTCACGGCATGATTTTTCAACTGTTGCGATATACCTCTGGTGGTGATACGTTCACCAAAGCGATTGAGAAAGAGATAGCCGCTTGTGCGATTGACAGTTTGCAACCACTGTTCTGTTTCCATGCGCAGTGTCTTGGGTATGTAGATACGGCGTATCTTGCCACCCTTAGTGTAGATGTCGTAGTAGCCCGCCTGAACATGCTCTATTTTGATTTGCACAAGTTCGCTCACTCTGGCACCAGTGGCAGCCAAGAAGCGCACCACGAAGTACCACTCCAAATTGTCTTCCCCCTTCAATTTGTTCTTCAAAAAGATGTAGTCGGCGTTGCTGATCACATTCTCCAAATAAGAACGCTGCTGCACCTTGACCGACTTCAAGCGTAGCTTCGCCTTGCCCACAAACACAAGATACTTGTTCATCGCCTGAATACGCAGGTTCACCGTCTTTGGCTTGTAGGTCTCAATCAAGTAAGTCTTGTAAACCAACAAGTTTCTCTTGTTCAACTCTTTGTGTCGAGAACCAAATTCCTTCACGGCATACAGATAGGCCGAAATCGTGTTCTTTGCCATATTGCCTTGGCTTAGGAACTCTTCAAACTTTTCTAATTCCATCTCTATTTGTTTATTTATTAGTGAAACATAAGTTGTCCTAATAAATAAGCATATTTTGTGTTCTGTGAGTTCCTATTATGAGAAGATACTCGCCACGGGCGAGGTGAAGTGCATTGACGACGAAGTGACGTTTGAGATACCAAAGGGGTGGGAATGGGTACGTTTGGAAGCAATCCTTAATATAGGTTCTGCACGTAGAGTTCATGCAAAGGACTGGAGACAAGCGGGAATACCATTCTATCGAGCGAGAGAAATTGGCAAATTAGCTGATTATGGCTTTGTGGATAATGAACTATACATAGACCACTCTTTGTATGAAGACTTTTCCTCTAGTGGAGTTCCTTTGCCAAATGACCTTATGATTACAGCTGTGGGGACTTTAGGTAAAGTGTATATCGTCAAAGAAAGCGATAGGTTTTATTATAAAGATGGAAGTGTACTTTGCATGGCTAACAAGTATGGACTTTACGCAGAGTATCTAAAAATGGTGATAGAATCACCTTTCTTTAAGGGACAATACAGACAAGAATCGCAAGGAACAACAGTTGCAGCATTAACAATGGTCCGCTTACAGAAGTATTTTATTCCATTACCACCATTGCAAGAGCAAAAGAGAATTGTTGAAAAAATAGCAGAGCTATTACCTCAAATCGAGAGATATAATAAAGCACAAGAGAAATTAGATAATATGAATATTATTTTAAAAGATGTTCTCCAAAAGAGTATTCTTCAGGAAGCTATCCAAGGAAAGCTCGTTCCGCAGATTGCAGGCGAAGGTACAGCCCAACAATTGCTTGAACAGATAAAAACTGAGAAACAAAAACTCGTAAAGGAGGGCAAGCTAAAGAAGTTCGATCTCAACGATTCCGTTATCTTCCGTGGTGACGATAACAAGTATTATGAGCAGGTAGGAAAAAAGAGCGTGGATATAACAGAAAAAATTCCATTTGATATACCTGAAAACTGGCAATGGATTAGGTTAGATCAAGGTGTTTCTTTGTTGTCTGGCAGGGATTTAGAACCTTCACAATACAATGAATTACATCATGGGATACCTTATATTACAGGAGCAAGTAATTTTGTTAATTCAAATTTAATTATTAATAGATGGACAGAATCACCTATAACAATTTCAAATAAAGGTGATTTACTTCTTACTTGTAAAGGAACAATTGGCTCTATGGCATTTAATGATATTGGACAAATTCATATTGCGAGACAGGTTATGGCAATTACATCTTTTGGTATAGATTTGAAATATATCAAGTACTTTTTGCAGGGTAATCTTAGTGTTCTTGAAAAAAATGCAAATAGTATGATTCCTGGAATATCACGAAGTACTTTGCTTTGTATGCAGTTTCCTTTACCCCCATTAAAAGAGCAGCAACGCATAGTTGCTCAAATAGAAAAACTATTTGAGCAACTGCGTTAATTTTTTAATTTTTACAACAATACGCTTTTGTTCCTCCTTAGGAGGTAGCGGAACAAGGTAGCTTTTGACGGTTTTCGTTGAAAGCTCCTTTTGTTTTGTACTGCCATCAGATTTATCTTCAATAACAGATTGAACAGTGTTGCTTGCAAAATAATAATACAGGAACTTAGAAACGACATATTGTTTGTAAGGACGAATAACTGTAACGTGACTGTCAGCCACAGCTAACTCATAAGGGTTCAGCTTTTTGTAATATATAGCCATTCTTCCTAATGTTCCTAATCCAGTAGAATTCCACATCAAATCTTCATCTTGCAAAATATATTCTTCTTTATAAGAAGAAATACTCTGTGGCTCAATGAATTTTGCCTTTTCTATTGAAAATCCTGACCATTGATTACACTTTTGGGCAACCACTGGATATTTCTTTATTAGACTATATTTTGGCGATTTGCCTCTATGTATAAAAGAGCAAATATCATCAAGTCGTACCCATGTCCAATTTGGTGGTATCTCAAACGATATTTCCTCATCAATACATTCAGTCTCATCATCCAATTTCTCCCAATACTTGTTATCGTCACCACGGAAGATGACGGAATCGTTAAGGGCGGACTTCTTTAGCTTGCCCTCTTTTACAAGTTTTTGTTTCTCCAGTTTTATCTGTTCAAGCAATTCTTTGGCTGTACCTTCGCTATCAACCTGTGGAACGAGTTTTCCCTGTATAGCCTCTTGAAGAATAGATTTTTTCAAATACTCTTTAAGTTCTGCATTTATTTTGTCTAAATGCTCTTGAGATTTTGAGTATTTATCAATGATAGGCATTAATAACCTTATCTTACTTACTATACGCTCTTGCTCCGCTAATGGTGGAATGGGAAATAATTTGTTTTCCAAATATCCAACAATTATACGTTGTTGGTTTGCTGTGCCCTTGAATGTCGCTTCATCAATAAAATATGGAGACTCCAGAAAATACAAAACAAACCAGCGGTTTATGGTATCGCCATATGTTCGCAGAACTTTCAACTCTGTTGTTCCTGCTCCTATACCATTGGGCAACCCCTCAAAGATTGCAGATTTTCTGTTTTGAAAACATGGTGTGATTTTTGCAAATGCAATGTCGTTGTCTGCAAAAGCAGTGTAGCCAGACTTGATTTCACCCCATTTCTTTTCGTAATATCTAAATTCGGAACCATATCCTGCAGAAATAGCCTCCATAGGAATAAAAGCAGCAGAAGTATTATCGTCAGCCACAACCTTTGGATTTATTTGAAAAAGAGATGAGACTCTGCACCATTCCCACCCCTGTGGAATTTCAAATGGCACTTCCTCGTCAATGCACTTCACCTCGCCCGTGGCGAGTATCTTCTCATAATAGGAATTGTCGTCACCACGGTAGATAATGGATGCGTTTTTGTCACGCTTGATTTTCTTCTCCTTGATTAAGCGTTCTTTCTCTTGGCGAATCTTTTCAAGCAATACGCTTGCTGGCTCAAAATTTTCAGGTTTATCAACAACCTCCTTTTTGAACCATTCTCTGCCAGCACCAGACTTTAAGTATTTTTCTCTTTGCAATGCGGCTTCTTTAGAATAATGCATTTCCCAATAATATAATTGTTTGGGCTTATGCGTTTTTGTGTAATCTGCACCAGTTCCATTGCAATGTTGTTGGTAGCGTCTCAAAAGATTATCCGTAAATCCTTTATAAAAACTGCCATCTTCACACTCAATTACATATGTAAACCAACACTCCTTACCTTTATCTCTTGGTTCAGGGTTCGTCATTAGAGTCTTGCCTGCCTGTCGGCAGACAGGCGGTACAAGTTTTCCCTGTATTGCCCATTGTAATATGCTGTTCTTTAATTGTTTTCCGTTCATTGTTCTTTTTCTTCTTTCCTTTGATAGCTGCTAATCAGGCGGTTAGCAAATTCACAAATTATTCAAACTCTTTGTGTTTATCATAGTCTTCACCGCTGATACCTAACTTTCCTTTGCTCATCGCATTGGCAATGTCTATCTTCAATTCCTCATCGTAATCCTCACCATTCATGAAACAAGTCATTATGCGGAGAAGCAAGTTTTGGTCGATGTTGGATGCAGCAACATGATAAACGATTGACTCCATCTGACGCATAAACGTTGTCGCTTGCCAAAAGTAGGAGTTTTTGTATAGAAAATATGCTCCAAGTGTCAAGGCAATACGTTTGTTACCATCATTAAAATAATGACCAGAACAGAACTTGAACACCAAATAACAGAGTTTATCGGCAAAGTCGGGATAATACATATCATTCTGCACGAAATCGAGAGAAGCAAGAATGCCGCCCTCGTCTCTCACCCCAACTAAGCCACCATCACTGGCATCTATCATCTTCGCATAGATACTTAATGACTCTTCGTAACTTATATATTTCACTTCCTTATTCATTGTCTGCTTGTTTCAATCGTTTCAATACATCCTTGTTCTCTGCAAGGATATTGTCAAAATCAATTGATTTTTCACCGATAAAACGCTCATACTCCTCTGGCGTTACTGCTTTCAAGTATTCTGCAATATTTCCATGAAAGGCGTCACGGAAACTATAGTCACGAGAAGCCATTTTGGTGCGAGCATCATTAAGATATGGTTTCTGAATAGGATTCTCTGAAAGTTCGTTTACAATGCGCTCCACTTCAGCCATAGATAGCCTCATGCCTCCATTCTCTTTGAATCTTTGTTGAATTGCTGCACCTACACCATTTTCAAATGATGAGATAACAAGCAACACCTCTGCATAAAGTGTGTGTCGAACATTGTCTTTGGAGTCAAGGCTAAGAACCCTACGATACTCTTTCGCATTTTCTTTAAACACAGCTTTGTAGATATAATCTGTCACCAGAGAATACTTGTATGTCTTATGACCTTCAACACATTTGCCAATAGCTGAGGTAAGTATTTTCCTGTAATTTTCTTCAGTTATGGCTGCTGGAAGATAATTAACATCACGACGATTGATGAATTTCGTTCCTCCACCAGTTTTCTCATTAATTGTTGCTATAACGAAATCAAGAATAAGACTACGCAACTGCTTCGCTTTTTCGCTTTCTGTAAGTAGCATCCCAATGTTAAGGAAAGCGCGAAAATTAAACAATCCGAGCTGGGTTGTTTTGCTCCCGACATTTATGACGGGAGCAAACTGTAACTTTAAGTCTTTCAGCCGTTTCCCCTTACATAAAAAGTATCCATTGGCAGATAATTCTGAACCAAAATTTTCGATATATCGTTCTATTGTTCGTTCTTCAACTTCGTAGAAATCTGCTACCATTTTCTTTGTGAAACGATATTCGCCATCGAACATCATTCCTGTAATGTCCAATGTATTTTGTATGTGTTCAATCGCAAAACGATTGTTCAATACATTTTGGCGTTCTATATTTGATATTGTCAAATCTTTCATCTTAATAATTTATTTTGAATTTGTGAAACGTGTCTCACCTTTTATAATTCCTCTACATTCACATCAATCCCCAAGATACGTTGTATCTCTGCCAAGGTCTTGTCTATCTCATGGTCGAGAGCCTTGCGCTTCTTGAAATAATTGGCAAGCAATTCGGCTGGAGGTAGGATTTCTTCATCCTCTTTCGGGAACTTACATAAGTCGAAGTTACAATCAGAATCTATCAGCTCCTGCACAGGATAGCGGCGTGCCTTCTCGTCACCATCGGCAATAATCATCTCCTTGCGGTCGTTCCACCATTCACGAATAGGATCGCAATGCTCCGACTTCATAGATTTTGTCTTGGAGAAATGCTTGTAACCTTCTGGCATGTCGAGGCGATAGAACCAAGTGTTCTTTGTGGAGAAACCTTCGGGCGCACCGTCTGCACAAGTGTTGTCGAAGAACAGTATGTTTGTGGCAATAGAAGTATAAGGAGCGAAGATGCTGCTTGGCAAACGGATGATGGTGTGCAGATTGAAATCTCGAAGCAATTTCGTCTTAATGGCAATCTTTGTGTTGTCAGCGCCAAAGAGGAAACCGTCTGGCACAATGACCGCTGCACGCCCATTCTTTTTCAGTCGGTACATGATGAGTACCATAAACAAGTCGGCAGTCTCGCTACTGCGCATGTCGGAAGGGAAATGTGACTTGACATCAGATTTCTCGTTGCCACCGTATGGAGGGTTCATCAACACCACATCAAACTTGTCTTCGTCTGTGTAGTTGAGAACATCTTTTGTAAGCGAGTTGTCGTGAAACACCAATGGTGTGTCGATGCCATGCAGCAACAGGTTTGTCACGCACAGCATATATGGGAATTGTTTTTTCTCGATACCAAACACGGATTGATTGTACTCCTTACGGTCTTCTGCTGTCTTTACCTTTTTATCCAGTTCGCCCAGCCAACTCGTAATAAATCCCCCTGTACCACAAGCGAAGTCAGCCATTTTCTCGCCAATCTGTGGATTGACAATTTCTGCCATAAACTCGGTTAAGGCTCTGGGAGTGTAGAACTCACCAGACGAACCAGCCGACTGCATTTCTTTCAAGATGGTTTCGTATATCTCACCGAAGGCATGGCTTTCTTCATAGTCGCCAAGGTTTAATCCGTCAATTACATTGAGCACTTGGCGGAGCTGAACACCATCCTTCATATACTGGTTGGCATCCTCAAAAGTTGTCTTAACAATCGCTTGACGAATTGGGGTGTCTGGCGTTATCTCTAATCTTTTTAGTTCGACAAACAAGGTATTGTTGACAAACGATAGTAAATCATCACCCGTCAAGGCATTGCCGCTGCCATCATCATGTGCCCAGTTGCGCCAACGGCATTCCTCGGGAATGATAGACTTGTAATCGTCATCGTCCAATTCCCAGTCGTTCTCTTTCTCGTCATAGACTTTCAAAAACAGCATCCATGCCATTTGCTCTATACGCTGCGCATCACCGTTGATACCAGCGTCATTGCGCATAATATTGCGTACTCGTTTTACGAAATTTGATAAACTCATCTGTTGTTTCTCTTTGTGTGTCTTTTCTCGCCACGACATCGCTCAAGCAAGTTGGCTCTGTTCGTTTGACTTATCGAAAAGGTTCTATTTATGCTATATTATATATGTGTTGCTCCAATTCCTTCACGGCATCAAGATAGCCTTGCTTGCCACCGAAGAACTTAACGATGTTTGCCTTTGAACCCAATTTGCGGAAAGGATCATTCTCAAGCACGGTAAGACTTTCCAATTCCGAAATACCCTCTTTGATATACTTATCCAATAAGGCTTCAAGCACGCCTCGTGCCTGTTCGCCATACTTACTGAAGATGTCTCGCTTCTTTACCTGCTCGGCGCGCTCATGCCGTGTAAGTGTTTTCTTGCCATAGGCTATATGGCAGATGAAATCGAAATCATCCACATCATCCATATTTTCTGTATGCTTCAACGCCGCAAGGTCAATATCACTTTCTTTGAGCATTTCAGCAATGTCGGACTTTTTCTTGGTTTCTTGCCACTTCGATGTGAACGTGTCAATTGTTGCGTATGTGTCAATGATACTTTTCTTGGTATAGTCTGTAATGCTCTCCGTACGAAGCAACTTGCCATCTGTATCATAGACAGAAACAACCTTGTTGATAATCATCACTTGGCAACCGTCCTTGGCAACTATCGGCTTCGGTTGTGGTGCTGGGTCTGGTTCTTGCACGCCTGTAGGCTCATCCTCCTTTGGAGGTGGATACGGCGTAGGTCCTTTTTCTTTGGGCGGATAGTTGGGGTCTATCTCTATCGGTCCGTCCCACTCGGGGTCCGCGAACAATCGTGTCACATTGCGGAAATCCATAACTGTGAAATATGTCTTTCCCTCCTTTTCACGAAGACGGGTACCACGGCCTATTATCTGTTTGAATTCTGTCATGGAGCCTATTTGTTGGTCAAGGACTATCAGTTTTGTCATTTTGCAATCAACGCCAGTCGAAAGCAATTTACTTGTTGTCGCTATGACAGGATATTTCTCCGCAACGGAGATAAAGTAATCCAACTTGCTTTTTCCGTATTCGTCACTACCAGTTATACGAACCACATAATCGGGATTTTTCTTGCACATGTCAGCGTTGGCATTCGTCAAAGCCATGCGCATGCGTTCCGCATGAGTCTCATCCGCACAGAACACGATGGCCTTTGCCATACGGTCTGTACTTTTCAAATAGTTGGTTATTTCTTGCGCCACTTCCCTAATGCGGTCTTCTATTACTATATTATAGTCGTAGTCGCTATTGTTATAAATACGGTCTTCTATCTCGTTGCCGTGTATGTCCTTTTGTCCTTTTGTTGGTCTCCACTCATCACCGATGTTCGTCGTGATGTTGATTACCTTAAATGGAGCGAGGAAGCCATCTTCTATGCCTTCTTTGAGACTGTAAGTATAGACAGGCTCACCAAAATAGCCAATGCTCGATTGATACTTCGTTTCTTTCGGGGTGGCAGTCATGCCAATATGAGTAGCCGAAGAGAAGTAATCCAAGATGTTTCGCCAGTTACTGTCGTCTTTTGCACTGCCTCTATGACACTCGTCAACGATAACGAGGTCAAAGTAATCGGGGTTTGGAAACAACTCTTGGTAATTCTTGGCATCGTTCTGCCCAATCAACTGTTGGTAGAGTGCAAAAAACACTTTATACGAACTCAATTCCTCCAAGTGGTTCTTGTCTTTTGAGTAATCTATCTTATGTGTTACCTTTTCCAGTGGTTTAAAGTCCTGTTGTATGGATTGGTCAACCAAAATGTTGCGGTCGGCAAGGTATAACACTTTCTTCTTCAATTTGCTATGTAGCAAACGCCATACTATCTGAAAGGCAGTATACGTCTTGCCCGTTCCAGTTGCCATAACGAGGAGCACCCGACGCTGTCCTTTTGCGATGGCGTTGACAGTGCGGTTGATGGCATTGCGCTGATAATATCGTGGAGGAAAAATATTTTGACCAGTGCAGTAAGGTTGTGCAATGACAGCCAACTCTTGTTCATTAAGTCCATTACCACCGTTAGACTCGTTTTTGTATCTTTCGATAAGTTCTTCTTTCGTAGGAAACTCTTCCATGGAAAAAATGCGTTCCTTGCCTGTCAAATAATCATGTTCCGCAAAACCTTCGCCATTTGAGCTGTAGGCAAACTTCACATCAAGCATTTGGGCATAGATCTTGGCTTGTTGCAATCCATGCGAAACAGAGTGGTTGGCGTCCTTCGCTTCTACAATGGCAATGGGCGTTGCCTTGTTCGCATAAAGCACATAGTCGGCAAACTTCGGTCTTTCTCGATGCACAAGATTGCCATGAAGGCTGATTTTTCCGTCAGTAAACCTAACCTTCTGTTCCATAAATATGCTATCCTTTGGCCACCCCTTGCTTGTGATAGCTTCACTGATGTAACGGTACTTGACATCCTCTTCTGTTAATTCTTTGCTTATGCCCATATTCAAATAATATTTTATTATCAGAAGTTATACTACATAATTTATATAGATTGGGAATTATGTGTTCATTTCATTCTCTTGTTCTCTTCGGAAATTAAATCCTTGAGGTCAACTTCAAAATCGTTAAGATTTTCAAGATGTTTCTCTAACTCGGGTTAATTTTTATTTCGAGCAGAGCAATTGACAGTGCTAATACTCTTACCTAATTGTTTTGTCAGCTAATTTTGTGAGATACCCTTGCTATCCAAGATTTCTTTCATCTTGTTTAGTTTCATTATTCACCAAATTTACAGCAAATATACATTAAATTTTGCGATAATCTATTTAAATTGTAGCATTTTATGAAATCCTCTATTAAAATTCTTGTGGTATCGTATAATCATGGCTCTTTCATTTAAGAAAAGGTTGTTCATTGTGCAAAACAATCTTTGTTCTTTTGTTGTAGTATTTTTTTTAATAAAAAACTTCTTGTAATAAGAGGTTATTGACTTTTTTTTATTAACTTTGTATAATCGAGGTTTTTAGAAGTGTCGATAACCTCTTTTATATTATAATAAAAATAAGGTAAAAATAAAATGAACGATTTTAGAAAATACGCCACCCAACACTTGGGAATGAATGGCATGACTCTCGATGATGTCATCAAGAGTCAGGCAAGATACCTCAATCCATATATCTTGGAAGAGCGCCAATTGAATGTGACACAGATGGATGTGTTCTCTCGTCTGATGATGGATCGCATTATCTTCTTGGGTACAGAGATTGACGACTATACTGCCAATACCTTGCAGGCACAGTTGCTCTATTTGGATAGCGTAGACGGAGGCAAGGATATTTCGATTTATATCAACAGTCCTGGTGGCAGTGTCACAGCGGGGTTGGGCATTTATGATACGATGCAATTTATTACCTCGGATGTAGCCACCATCTGTACGGGTATGGCAGCATCTATGGCGGCTGTGTTGCTGGTAGCAGGACAAGAAGGCAAGCGCAGTGCATTGACACATAGTAGGGTGATGATACACCAACCTTTAGGTGGCGTGCAAGGTCAAGCTTCGGATATTGAAATTGAGGCGAAGGAAATCATTAAGTTCAAGAAGGAACTTTTTACCATCATTGCTAACCATTCGCATACGCCTTATGAAAAGGTGTATCGTGACTCCGACCGTAATTATTGGATGGATGCTGAGCAAGCAAAAGAATATGGTATGATTGACACGGTGTTGGTAAGGAAGAAGTAAAAAGAGACAGATGGCAACGACCAAAAAGAAATGTAGCTTCTGTGGAAGAAGTGAAGACCAAGTAGATTTATTGATTACAGGACAGAGTGGATTTATCTGTGACGCTTGTGTCCAAGCGGCTTATTCTATCGTAGAGTCGGCTGGACTTTCGGGCGAGGCAAAAGAAAAGCATGCTGCAGACGAACCTTTTCAGCTGAAAAAAGTTCCTAAGCCTAAAGAGATAAAGAAATATCTGGATGACTATATCATAGGGCAGGATGACGCCAAACGCTATCTCTCGGTGTCGGTGTACAACCATTACAAACGGTTGCAACAACCAAAAAATGAAGATGGCGTTGAGATAGAAAAGAGTAATATCATCATGGTAGGTTCTACGGGTACGGGTAAGACGCTGCTTGCCAAAACGATAGCACACCTACTCGATGTGCCTTTCACCATTGTAGATGCCACCGTGTTTACAGAAGCTGGCTATGTTGGAGAGGATGTGGAAAGCATCTTGTCGCGCCTGTTGCAGGTAGCCAACTATGATGTGGCTGCTGCGGAGCGCGGAATAGTGTTCATTGACGAAATTGACAAGATTGCACGCAAAAGCGATAATCCCTCTATCACACGTGATGTCAGTGGTGAAGGTGTGCAGCAAGGACTTCTAAAGCTGCTCGAAGGCACCATGGTGAATGTGCCGCCAAAGGGAGGACGCAAGCATCCTGACCAGGACTATATTCATGTAGACACCAAGAATATACTGTTTATCTGCGGTGGTGCTTTCGATGGCATTGAGCGAAAAATAGCACAACGACTGAATACGCATGTCGTGGGATATAATTCGGTACAACATGTTCGCAATATTGATAAGGGAGATTTGATGAAGTACATCTTGCCACAAGATTTGAAATCTTTTGGACTGATTCCTGAGATTATTGGTCGCTTACCCGTGCTGACCTATCTGAATCCATTGGATAAAGAAGCCTTGCGGAAGATTTTAGTGGAACCCAAGAACTCAATCGTAAAGCAGTATATCAAGCTCTTTGAGATGGATGGAATCCAACTTACTTTTGCAAACGAAGCACTCGATTTTATTGTCGATAAGGCGGTAGAATATAAGTTAGGTGCGCGTGGTCTCCGCTCTATTGTGGAATCGATGATGATGGATGCCATGTTTGAAATACCATCAAAGCGCACTAAGTCTTTTGAGGTAACACTCGACTATGCGCAAAAACAATTGAATAAAGCCAACTTGAATAAGTTGGGTGAATAACCTCGTTGAACTCGGGGAAAGGGACTCTTTGTCCGAGTTACAATAGGGATGACCGATGAAGTAAGAGCTGTACGAAAAATCCTACCTCTTGACGTTATAATAACTATCATGAATCTAATGAGACACTATGGCGAAAAAAGTTAATCTTACAGAAAAGTTAAAACTCTACTTTGGCTTTGATTCTTTCAAAGGCGAACAGGAGGCTATCATCAATCACCTTTTAGCAGGTAATAGTGCGTTTGTATTGATGCCCACAGGTGGAGGAAAGAGCCTATGCTATCAATTGCCATCCTTGCTCATGGAGGGTACAGCCATTGTTGTGTCTCCACTGATTGCCTTGATGAAAAATCAAGTGGATGTCATCAATGGAATTAGTGAAGAGGAGGGAGTAGCACATTTCTTAAACTCGTCTTTGAACAAAGCTGCCATACAGCAAGTTATGGATGACGTTCGTGCAGGGCGAACCAAGTTGTTATACGTAGCTCCAGAGTCCTTAAATAAGGAAGAAAACATCGAGTTCTTCAAGACGGTTAAAATATCTTTTTATGCCATTGATGAGGCGCATTGCATTTCTGAATGGGGGCATGACTTTAGGCCAGAGTATCGAAATATCCGTCCCACTATCAACAAGATAGGCGATGCACCTGTGATTGCTTTGACGGCTACGGCTACGGATAAAGTTCGTACAGATATCAAGCGCAGCTTGGGAATTGCGGATGCACGAGAGTTTAAGAGCTCTTTTAATCGTCCCAATCTTTATTATGAGATACGGCAAAAATCATCGGATATTGATAAACAGATTATCATGTTTATCCGTCAGCATGAGGGAAAGAGTGGTATCATCTACTGCTTGTCTCGTAAGAAAGTAGAAGAATTGTCCGAAGTCTTGAAAGCGAATAATATCAAGGCGGCTCCTTATCATGCTGGTTTGGATAGTGCCACACGCTCACAGACGCAAGATGATTTCTTGATGGAGCGAATTGATGTGATTGTGGCAACCATTGCTTTTGGAATGGGGATTGACAAACCAGATGTGCGTTTCGTGATACATTATGACATTCCGAAAAGTTTGGAAGGCTACTACCAAGAAACGGGTCGTGCAGGACGTGATGGCGGCGAGGGAATTTGCATTGCCTTCTATGCGCAAAAAGACCTGAAGAAACTGGAGAAGTTTATGGAGGGAAAACCTGTAGCCGAGCAGGATATAGGTAGACAGTTGCTGCAAGAAACAGCAGCTTATGCAGAGTCTTCGGTTTGTCGCCGCAAGATGTTGCTGCACTATTTTGGGGAGGAATATTTGCAAGAGAATTGTCATAGTTGTGATAATTGCTTGCATCCCAAAGAGCGTCGAGAGGCGAAACAAGCTTTACTGATTGCATTGAAAGCCATTTTGGTGCTCAAAGAAAACTTCAGACAAGATTATCTCGTCGATTTTATTACAGGAAATCCCACAGAAGATATTGTTTCGCACAAACATGATGAACTGGAAGAATTTGGTGCGGGTGAGGATGAAGATTCTAAAGTGTGGAATCCGGTAATTCGGCAAGGTATCATTGCAGGGTATATAGAAAAAGAAGTAGAAAATTACGGTGTATTGAAAGTGACGGCTGCGGGTAAGAAATTCATGAAGAAGCCCGTGTCGTTTATGATAGCCTTGGACAATGAATTTAGTGCGTACGATGAGGACGAGCTTCAAGAAGGAGGGAGTGGCGTGTTGGACCCACGACTCTTTAAGATGCTAAAGAGTCTGCGGAAAGAAATGTCCAAGAAAATGAACATTCCGCAATATGTCATTTTCCAAGATGTGTCATTGGAGCAGATGGCGACTGTATATCCAGTGACGTTGGAGGAGCTACAGCAAATTCAAGGTGTAGGAGCAGGTAAAGCAAAACGCTATGGTAAAAAATTCGTAGAATTGATAAAATCCCATTGCGATGAAAATGAGATTGAACGCCCCGAAGAGATGCGTGTCCGCACCGTAGCAAAGAAGAGTATGCTCAAGGTGAAAATCATTCAGAGTATTGATCGTCAGGTGGCGTTAGATGATATTGCGAATGCTTTGGGCTTAGACTTTGATGAATTGTTAGACGAATTGGAAGCAATTGTCTACAGCGGTACAAAGCTCAACATCGACTATTTCTTGAAAGATGTCATGGACGAAGACCATGTGGACGATCTCTACGATTACTTTATGGAGAGCGAAACAGATGGTTTGAAAGTTGCGATGGAAGAGCTGGGCGACCAGTACAGTGAGGACGAGTTGCGACTTGTACGTATTAAATTTATTTCGGAGTTAGCCAATTAGAGTGCTTGTGCACCAGCTGTGACTTTTCTATTTATCTCTCCGACGAATCACAGGGTTCGTTGGGCAAACGAGTTAAATACAATTAAATGCTTGAGAAAAACGGAAAAATGACGACTGATGTGATTTTTTATTGTTAAATTTGCACGCAATAAATTTTATAAAAGGTACCCAATATGTCATTATTTGTTGCAGATAAAATTGTGATGGACGGTCTTACTTTCGATGACGTCCTGTTAATCCCTGCTTATTCTGAAGTTTTACCCAAAGAGGTTGAGTTGAAAACCAAGTTCTCACGTCACATCGATTTGAATGTACCTTACGTAACAGCTGCTATGGACACCGTTACCGAATCGGCGATGGCGATTGCAATTGCACGTGAAGGTGGTATTGGTGTGATTCATAAGAATATGTCTATTGATGAACAAGCTCACCAAGTGGCAATTGTGAAGCGTGCAGAGAACGGAATGATTTATGACCCTGTAACGATTCGACGCGGCAGTACGGTGCAAGACGCACTGAACATGATGCGTGATTACCATATTGGAGGTATCCCTGTTGTAGACGACGAAAATCATTTGGTAGGAATTGTTACCAATCGCGATTTGCGTTTTGAGCGTCGTTTGGATAAAACGATTGATGAAGTGATGACCAGCGAGAATTTGGTAACCACGCACGTGAAGACTAATCTAAGTGATGCTGCACAAATATTGCAAGAGCATAAAATAGAGAAGCTCCCTGTGGTAGACAATCAAAATAAGTTAGTGGGACTGATTACTTATAAGGATATCACGAAAGCGAAAGACAAACCGATGGCTTGTAAAGATGAAAAGGGTCGTCTTCGAGTTGCAGCAGGTGTTGGCGTTACAATTGATACCATGGAGCGCTTAAATGCTTTGGTTCAAGCAGGAGCAGATGCTGTGGTGATTGACACGGCTCATGGTCATTCCAAGGGAGTTGTTGAAAAATTGCGAGAAGCAAAGGCTTCTTTCCCTCATGTTGATATCGTTGTAGGAAATGTTGCCACTGGCGAGGCTGCAAAAATGTTGGTGGATAATGGCGCTGATGCCGTGAAGGTTGGTATCGGTCCCGGTTCTATCTGTACGACACGTGTCGTAGCGGGAGTAGGTGTACCACAACTGTCCGCCGTTTACGACGTCTATGCCGCCTTAAAAGACACAGGGGTGCCATTGATTGCTGACGGAGGCTTGCGCTATTCTGGCGATATTGTCAAAGCATTGGCAGCAGGAGGTAGCTCTGTCATGGTTGGTTCATTGGTTGCAGGAACAGAAGAGAGTCCTGGTGAAACCATTATTTTTAATGGACGTAAGTTCAAGAGCTATCGAGGAATGGGTAGCTTAGAGGCAATGGAACAAAAGAATGGTTCAAGAGACCGTTATTTCCAGAGCGATACGACTGATGCCAAGAAGTTGGTACCAGAAGGCATTGCAGGCCGTGTTCCATATAAAGGAACGGTACAAGAGATTGTGTATCAACTGATGGGAGGTCTTCGGTCAGGGATGGGATACTGCGGCGCTAAAACAATCCAAGACCTTCATGATGCCAAGTTTGTCCGCATTACGAATGCTGGTGTGTTAGAAAGTCATCCGCATGATATTACGATTACCAGTGAAGCTCCTAACTATAGTCCTCACGAATTATAAGAAAGGTAACTCCCGTGTGAGTCGGCTTTTCCTTATTTAACTCGAACGAATGATGAAAATGAAAAATATCCTTTTAGCGGTGATGCTTGCTTGCTGTAGCCTTGTGTTGGCTCAGCAAGATGACCCCATATTGATGACTATCAATGGAAAGAATATTCATCGCTCTGAGTTCGAGTACTCGTATAACAAGAACAATGCAGAAGGAGTTATTGATAAAAAAAGTGTGGACGAATATGTCGACTTATTTATCAATTATCAACTAAAGGTTATTGCAGCCGAAGAAGCGAGATTAGATACGCTTAGCAGCTTCAAGAAGGAGTTTGCGATGTACCGTGACGCACAAATCAAACCGACAATGATTACGGATGCTGATGTGGAGCAGAAAGCGCACGAGATTTATCAACAAACAGCCAATCGTGTCAATGCTTCAGGGGGATTGGTGAAGGTCTCACATATCCTTATTGCTCTTAAGCAAACGGCAGGAGAAGCAGATAGGCGTATTGCTGAACAACGTGCCGATTCGGTATATCGTGCCTTATGTAAAGGGGCAAACTTCGGGGAGTTAGCTAAACGAGTATCTGATGACCGTGCTTCTGCTTCTCGCGGTGGAGAATTACCTTGGTTAGAGCGAGGACAAACTTTGGAAGAGTTTGATAAAGCCATCTTTTCAATGAAAAAAGGGGAGTTAAGTAAGCCCGTACAAACGCCAGCAGGTTACCATATTATCTTATTGAAAGACAAACGTTCGTTTTTCCCTTACGATTCTCTGAAGACAGAGATACTTCAGTTTATTGAACAACGTGGCATCCGTGACCAACTCATTTCAAAGAAGATACAGACAGCGATTGAGCATGCTGGCTCTGGTGTGACAGAGGATGATATTCTTGCTCAAAAGCGTAAAGAGCTGGTAGCTAAGAATCCACAACTCAAGTATCTCATAAAAGAATATCATGATGGTTTGTTGCTGTTTGAAGTAATGACACGCGAAATTTTTTCAAAAGCACAAAACAATGAACAGGCATTGAATGAGTACTTTCGTCAAAATAGAAAGAAATACAAGTGGGAACAACCGAGATTCAAAGGCATTGCTTATTATACAAAAAATAAGAAAGATATAAAAGCGGTGAGGAAAGCCGTAAGACGTGTTCCATTTGAGGAGTGGACGAAGGTGATACAGCAAACTTTCAACCAAGACAGTACTATTCGCGTCTCAGTAGATAAAAATATCTTTAAGAGCGGAGATCATCCATTGGTGGATTGTCATGTGTTTAAGACGAAAGGTCAGGTAAAGCCGCTTACAGACTTTCCCTATGCGGCAACATATGGCAAAAAGCTGAAAAAGCCCCAAAGCTATCAAGATGTGGAGGCGCAGGTTGTAGCAGATTACCAAGAAGAATTAGAGAAACAATGGGTTCAACGATTGCGTAGGAAATATCCTATATCGGTTCGTCGTGACATACTTGCAACGGTGAATCAGCACCCATAATATGGTTAATGGTTATTGATTATCTATACGTAAAGGAAGAATGAAGAAAGAGATTAAAATATTTTGTGGACTTATCGCACTGTTGATAGTTGTGAGTATGAGTGCTCGTCCTCGCAACCGCCAATTAGCGAAGCCCCAGACGGATTCTATAAAGGCGAATACTTCGCAAATGCCTGAAAACAGTGTGATTGATGAAGTGATATGGGTGGTCGGAGATGAACCGATCATGAAGTCAGATGTAGAGATGACACGCTTACAATCGGAGGCAGAGGGTATCAAGTTCAAAGGGAATCCAGATTACTCGATTCCTGAGCATATTGCTGTTCAAAAACTTTTCTTGCATCAAGCTGAACTCGATTCTGTGGAGATTCCTGAGGCGCAAGTAACTGCAAGCATAGAAAGACAGATTAATCGCTGGATAGAAATGGCTGGCGGTTCGGCAGAACGCTTGGAAGCTTATCGAGGACAAACTATTTCGCAAATGCGTTCACAATTACGTGATGATTTCCGAAATAACTTGTTGGTACAGAATATGCAGGAAAAACTGGTACAGGATGTAAAAGTAACCCCCTCAGATGTTCGTGCGTACTTTAAGGACCTGCCAGCTGACAGTATTCCATTTGTTCCAACTGAAGTAGAAGTAGAGATTATTACCAGAAAGCCAAAGATTCTGCCAGAGGAGATTAACCGTGTGAAAAATGAATTGCGTAATTTTACCAATCGTGTCACTTCGGGAGAAACCTCTTTTGCCACATTGGCTCGCTTATATTCAGAGGACCCAGGCTCTGCACGACAAGGTGGCGAGATGGATTATATGGGACGAGGAATGTTAGATCCTGACTTCGCAAATGTAGCTTTTAATTTGACGGATCCAAAGAAGATTTCTAAGATTGTGGAGACGGAATTTGGTTATCATATCATTCAGTTGATAGACAAGCGTGGCGATAAAATAAAGGTGCGCCATATCTTATTAAAGCCAAAGGTATCAGACGAGGAAGTCCATAAGGTTTTGGTACGTCTTGATTCTGTTGCTACGGAGCTGCGTGCCGACACGTTTAGACTGTCTTCTGACCAGCATGCTCCGTCTTTGTCCTTTGGTGAGGCTGCCACCTATATTTCCGATGATAAGGATACGCGTAACAATAAGGGGTTGATGTCCTTTGTAGATATGCAAACTGGGAATTTAAGTTCACGCTTTCAGATGAAGGATTTGCCAACAGAAGTGGCGAGACAAATCGAGGGAATGAAAGTAGGGGATGTTTCACCAGCTTTCAGGATGATTGATAAACGAGGTAAAACGGTTTGTGCCATTGTAAGGTTGCGCAATCGCGTTGAAGGTCACCGAGCAACGATAACAGAAGATTATCAGGTGATGAAGAATATTGTACTCGCTAAGGAGAGACAGAAGTTCATACACAACTGGGTGGTCAATAAAATCAAGCAAACCTATGTTCGTATGAAAGACCGCTATAAAAAAGGTGAGTATGAATATGAGGGTTGGGTAAAATGACACATCAAATGATTATATCATTTTTGAAAAGCGGGCATAGATTCACGTTCATCATGACTCTATGCCTGTTTGGACTTTGTATGGTACAATCGCTACCAGCACAGCGTCATCAAAAAAAGAAAGCGAAGAAATCCAATCGCGTCGAACTCTTGCATGCGGACGAATTGAGCTATGATATGTATGGACCAAATCCAGAAGCGCAGATATTAAAAGGCAAAGTTTCCTTTCGCCATCAGGGAGCGCGATTAACTTGTGACAGTGCTTACTTTTATGAGGCTGACAATTCAATGAAAGCTTTTGGTCATGTTCGATTTGTTCAAGGCGATACTTTGTCGTTAACAGCAGAACGAGCCGATTACGATGGACAAGAACAGATGATGCGTGCCAGGAAAAACGTAGTGTTAAAGCATCGGCGGCAGACTTTGCTGACAGACAGTTTGGATTACGACCGACTTTATCAGACTGCCTATTTCTATGAAGGTGGAACCTTGATAGATGGGAAAGACCGCTTGGTCGCCGATTGGGGTGAGTATAATACTGATACTCGTCAGGCAGTATTCTACTATCACGTAAAATTGAGAAGTAAGAGTCGGTTGATTACCACAGATACGCTTCACTATGACACGCAAAAATCGATAGCCCATGTGTTGGGACCCTCGAAGATAACCACGAAGTCGAGTGTCACTGAGACGAAAGATGCAATCTTTCATACCAAAACAGATAAGGCGCAACTGTTCGGGCGTTCAACGATTGTTGATGGAGACAAAACCATTACGGGCGACACCTTATATTATGATAGTAAGTCTGGACAGAGTAATGGATATGGTGATGTCATTTTTGTCGACCGCAAAAATAAAAACTCTTTGCGTGGTAATTATCTTCAATACAACGAAAAGACAGGCTATGGATATGCGACGAATAAAGCATTAGTTACAGATTTTTCGCGGAAAGACACTTTATATCTTCATGGAGATACGCTCAAGTTGTTTAGCTTTCATCTTGATACGGACTCCATGTATCGCCAAGTGCATGCTTATCACAAAGTCAGCGTCTATCGGAATGATTTGCAAGCCGTGTGCGACTCGTTGGTCTTTAGTACAAGGGATTCGTGCTTAAATATGTATCAAGACCCCATTGTGTGGAACAATAATAGACAGTTGCTGGGAGAGTACATTCAGTTATTTATGAATGACAGCACCGTCAGGGAGGCGCATGTGTATGGTCAGGCTTTATCAGTAGAGAAAGCAGATGCGGAGGAACATTATAATCAGCTATCTGCTAAGGAGATGCACGCATATTTTACAGACGGTCAGATTAGGCGCGCATTGGCAATTAGTAATGTGATGTCTATTTTCTATCCCATGGACGACAAAGATAGTTCTTTGGTGATGATGAATTATTTGGAGACAGATACCATGAAAATGTATTTTGCTGGTCAACGACAATTAGAAAGGATATGGACACCCAAAGCGGTTGGTACCACGTATCCGATGTCGCAGATTCCACCAGCAAAACTCAAGTTGCCTGTTTTTGCATGGCACGATGACATCCGTCCGAAGAGCAAAGACGATGTCTTCGTTTGGAAGGGAAAGAGCCAAGGAACAGCACTCAAATATAGACCAAGAGTGGAAGCTCCTTTGCAGAAGTTACGTCAAGTGAAGGAGGAAAAGCCATGAGTATGTTTCAATCGCCAAAGCCTCGAGGCTTTCAGCATCACTACCTGTATGTGGATGAAAGAAAAGAACGGCTAAAAGAAATCCACCAGCGTGCCATGACGGCAGATAAGAAGAGTGAGCTTAACTCATCGTATAGTTCTTCTTCAATACAAGGCTTGTTTCGGAAGTCATCGAGACAGAAACAATCCTCTCATTTCACATTCCTCTTGGTGGGGCTGTTCTGTTTGGTGATACTCATAGCCTTGCTGTTGTTCGTGACAACAGTTTCGGTAACACCTGCTAACTTCTAATTTCAATTACACGAATGAAAGATATCATACAACTTTTACCCGATGTCGTTGCTAATCAAATAGCAGCAGGGGAAGTGATACAACGTCCCGCAAGTGTCATCAAGGAACTCGTAGAAAATGCGGTGGATGCTGGCGCTTCAGCTATTGATGTACTGGTCGTTGAAGCTGGTCGCACCTCTATTCAAGTAATTGATAATGGAAAAGGGATGTCTGGCACAGATGCACGTTTGGCTTTTGAACGTCATGCTACTTCTAAAATTCGTCAAGCCGAGGATTTATTTGCTCTCCAGACGATGGGATTTCGTGGTGAAGCCTTAGCCTCTATCGCTGCTGTTGCTCAAATTGAGTTAAAGACACGTCGCGAAGATGACGACTTGGGAACTTCTTTGACGATTGCTGGGTCTAAAGTCAAAGGACAGGAACCGTGTGCCTGTCCCACGGGTAGCAACTTCTTAGTTCAGAATTTATTTTATAATGTTCCAGCACGTCGTCGCTTTCTAAAATCAAATACGACAGAACTCAAGCACATCGTGACTGCTTTCCAGCGTATCGCTTTAGTGTATCCGCAGATAGCGTTCACCTTACACAGTAATGGTACTGAACTGCTGAATTTACGTCCCTGCGTTTTAAGACAACGAATTGTTGATATTTTTGGTAAGCGTATCAACCAAGATTTGCTACCTGTCTCTGTTGACACTACCATGTGTAAAATTTCTGGTTTTGTAGGGAAACCAGAATCTGCCAAAAAGAAAGGAGTACAGCAGTATTTCTTTGTGAATGGGCGGTATATGCGACACCCATATTTTCATAAAGCGGTTCTCAATGCCTTTGAGCGTTTGATACCTCAAGGCGATCAAGTTCCTTATTTTATCTATTTTGATCTCAATCCTCAAGAGATAGATGTCAACATTCATCCTACCAAAACAGAAATTAAATTTGAGAATGAACAAGCTATTTTTCAAATTGTTTTTGCTGCAGTAAGAGAGGCTGTCGGCTTATTCAAAGAGGTGCCTTCGATCGAATTTAATAATGAGGGACAGCCCGACATACCTGTATATAGTGGTCAACGTGATGCTACTGCTGCACCTCACGTTCAGACAAATCCAAATTACAACCCTTTCCAACAGACTCCGATGCCATCTTCACATGCGTCGTCTGATTGGAAGAAATTGTATGAAGATATTGAACAAACACCCGAAAATGTTGCTTTGTTCAATTCAGATGGGTTACAGCAAAACGTTCAAAATTCTTTGATAGAAGATAAATCTCCCGTGCATTATCAGTATAAAGGGCAATATTTAATGACTGCTGTCAAATCTGGCTTAATGATTATTGACCAGCATCGAGCGCATGTCAGAATTTTATACGAACGCTACTTGCAACAGATGAAAGAGGGTAAAGAGTATGCCCAGAAAGTACTGTTCCCAGAGTTAATCCAGCTAAGCCCAGCAGAGCAAATCATCTTCCCAAAGATGATGCCTGATTTAGCCGCCATGGGTTTTGAGTTCACCTCAATGGGGAAAAGTGATTATGCCATTCAGTCTGTTCCTGCAGGAATTGAAGGATTGAACATGGTGCAACTCGTTCACGACATGCTTTCCTCTGCGTTAGAAAAAGATTCCAATGCTGTCCATGAAATTCATCAAGCATTGGCGTTGAGTTTAGCTAAACACGCAGCCATTCCGACGGGACAAGTGTTGAACAATGAGGAAATGGAAAATCTCATCAATAGCTTGTTTGGTTGTCAAAATGTAAATTATACGCCAGATGGAAAATCTATTTTGCACATCCTTAAACAGGAAAAAATAGAACAACTATTAAACTCGTAGCGTTAAAAATGGGTGGAAAACGCTTAAATCGTTGATTTTTTACGTTAAATTTAGGGATTTATTGGGAAAAAGTGATAATATTTAATTTTTATTACTATCTTTGTTCCCGTAAAGGCACTTTGTGCAAAAAGAAAAGTCAAATTTTGATTGTTTAATAAATAAAGATTATGAGAAAATTATTAATTGTATTGGCATTTGCTGGCGTTTCAATGTGTTCAATGGCACAAGACGCAGATCCAGTACAGAAGTACAGTGTATCTACCAATTCATTCTGGAGCAATTGGTTCATTCAGGTTGGTGGAAATTGGAATGCTTGGTATTCAAGTGAAGAGCATGGACATGGTTTGGATAGAAGTCCATTAAAAGACTTCCGTGCAAAACCAGGTGTTGCTCTTGCAGTAGGTAAATGGTTTACACCAGGACTTGGTCTTCGTACAAAGATTCAAGGTGTATGGGGTAAGACCGTGTATGCTGACAAGGCAGGTAAGCCTGTTGGAGATGACAACAAATATTGGGTTTTGAACGAGCATGCATTGTTCAACTTGAGCAATATGCTTTGTGGTTATAATCCAAATCGTGTTTGGAACTTCATCCCATTTGCAGGTGCAGGCTTTGGTCGCACAATGACACACAACTTGTATGCAATGGACTTAAGCGCAGGTATCTTGAATACATTCCGCTTGGGTCAGCATGTTTCTCTTCATTTAGAGGCTGGTTGGAATCGTTTGGAAACTGATATCGATGGTGGTAATGAAACTACTATTGCTACACGTGGTTGGGATTCACACGACAACAATCTTTATGCAGAAGTTGGCTTGACATTCAACTTGGGTAAGGCATCTTGGGATAAGACTCCTGATGTCGACGCAATCAAGGCTTTGTCTCAGTCACAAATTGATGCTTTGAATGCACAGCTCAATGACGCTAATGCTGAAAATGCTCGTTTGAAGGAAATGTTGGCTAACCAAAAGCCAGTAGAAACTCCTGCTGTGAAAGAATTTGTTACTACTCCAGTATCTGTATTCTTCAACATCAACAAGACAAACATCGCTTCTCAGAAGGATCTCGTAAACGTACAGGCTGTTGCTAAGTACGCTAAGGAGAACAACTGCAAGTTGGAAGTTAATGGTTATGCTGACAGCGCAACAGGTAAGCCTGCACACAACCAGTGGTTGTCTGAAGAGCGTGCTAAGACCGTTGCTAACGAACTCGTTAAGATGGGTGTAAGCCGTGACAACATCTCTACCAAGGGTAATGGTGGTGTTGATGAGCTTTCTCCAATCTCGTTCAACCGTCGTGCTACTGTTAAGGTTGCTGAGTAAGAGAAATAAGCAAAGATTTTTTTAATCAAACAATAAATAAGGGTGTGCTGTAATGGCTCACCCTTATTTTGTGTAGAGACTATTCGTAAGCTGGTAGCGTGACCTTTGTATAAGAATGTTCTTTACGAATCAATTTTTACAAACAGGATACTTTCTTACTTCTATCTTCCGAGTCGGCAATCATTTTAAAGCCTACGCATGCGTTGTGTTTCGCAGGCATTGAGAAAACCTTCGAGTCATCCAATGTTGATGCTGTTTGGGCATCCAGTGTTTGTAGTATTTGCTGTTGATTATTTTGGCAGTTCACAGATACTGTTAAACAAAAATAGGGACTCATGTCAACCATGAATCCCACTCTCGCATTATAGGTTTATTGTTGCAGCGAAGCTGTTGCTAACGCTTGTATGCTATTTCTTATTTTCTGAAACCGATAATACTTCTCACCTCTTGTAAAGTTGCACTTGCACTCTCTCTGGCTCTATCAGCTCCTTCTCTTGCAATCTTATCGAGCAGTTCTGCATTCCCCATATATTCCTGAATTTTCTCACGGATAGGCGATATCACAGCACAGAGGTCTGTTGCAATTTGCTTTTTCAAGTCGCCATAACGAATGGAACAGTCGTTCCACTTCTCATTAAAATAATCATAGGTATCTTGTGTGGAAGCAATTTTCAAGAATGTAAACAAATTCTCTATCACTTCTGGCTTTTCACTGTTGACAGCCTGTGGTCCATTGTCGGTAACGGCTTTCATCACCTTCTTGGTTATCGTCTTGTCATCATCATGTAGGTAGATACAATTGCCCTCGCTTTTTCCCATTTTTCCACTTCCGTCCAGTCCTGGTACTTTTAGCGCCTGTGCGTTAAAATAGAAATTCTCTGGCTCAGGGAAAAATTCGACGCCATAAATACGGTTGAAGCGTGCAGCACATTTTCGAGCCATTTCCATGTTTTGTTCTTGATCTTTACCAACGGGCACTTTTTTTGCGCGATGCTGTAGAATGTCTGCTGCCATCAGAGTGGGGTAAGTAAACAAACCAGCATTCACGTTGTCGGGTTGCTTTCTGGCTTTCTCCTTAAAAGTTGTCACACGACCCAGCTCGCCAATATAGGTGTTCATATTGAGGTATAGGTACAACTCCAAAGTTTCCTTTACGTCGCTCTGTATATAGATAGGTGCTTTGGCAGGGTCGATGCCACAAGCTAAGTATTCAGCAAGAATTACGCGTGCACTTTTCTGTATATCCTCAGGCTTTGGGCGAGTGGTTAATGAGTGCCAGTCTGCAATAAAGAACATACAGTCATAACTGTTTTGCATCTCTATGAAACTTTTTACTGCGCCGAAATAATTACCTAAGTGCAAAAATCCTGTAGGACGTATTCCGCTAACTACTTTTTCTTTCATTCTCTTTTATATTTTATGTTATTGTGCTACAAAGGTACAGAAAAATAGGGTGTACAACAAAAAATATCTTCAAAAGTTTGGTAGTTATCTAAAAATGGCATACCTTTGCATCCGCTTACAAATAGTAAGGGCGTTTAGCTCAGCTGGTTTAGAGCATCTGCCTTACAAGCAGAGGGTCGGCGGTTCGAATCCGTCAACGCCCACAAGGGGTGTTTCCTTGTAATCTTTCGAGATTGCAGGGAATTTTTTTATCTTGATCTCTCGAAAGTTGTGTTATTTTTCATAACGGCATTTCTTGTGTTTGTCTTGTAATTTTACCAAAAAACGACCATCCAAAATCTTCAAAATAGAAAAATTTAATAGGCAAACGTTAGACAAAAATGGGCTGATTTTAACAAATAAATCGTCTCTTAAAGTTAGAACACTGATTTAACGGTCTTGGAAGCACTCATTAGAGGTGTTATTCACATACTATAAGAGCATTAAAGCATGCAAATTCTAAGCTTAGAGTAATGCTTTAGCTGCAAATAAATGGTAAAAACAGCAATAGAAAGAGGCGGATTTTGTATAACATCTTCAATAGCAACGTATTATGAACATCGCTCATTTCTCGCGTATTTGCGACCAATAGTGTCGTTGGTTGTTTACACGCGAGTTTTGAGAGATACTTTGTAAAGAAAATTCAGTATCAATTATCCTTCCATGTAGGGTAATATCAAATATGATATAGGTTGGTTTTTGGGGCGTTCTTTTCGTTGTAAAAATATTACTCTTCCATGAATGAGCTGAGGAAGTTCAAAAAAGTTTTGCAAAAACTTTGAAAAATATTTGTGAGTTTCACAAAAAGCATTTATCTTTGCACTCGCTTACTACAAAAAGTAAGGGCGTTTAGCTCAGCTGGTTTAGAGCATCTGCCTTACAAGCAGAGGGTCGGCGGTTCGAATCCGTCAACGCCCACTTCTTAGAGTTCTGTCGTTGGTGAAAGACAGGACTTTTTTTATTGGCGCTCATCTTCAACAAAACATTCTTATTTGAGCTTCTCGCAACAGACTTCCACGAAAATTATTGTTTGATAAACTTTCTATTAAAATATCAAAAAGTTGATGATGTTATCGATTAAAATGTGTAATTTTGCAGAAGATAGGATGCGCCTTAACAAAGAAAATAAATTTTCTCTGTATTCGGCTTGCGCTATCTTTGC
>NZ_JRPQ01000123.1 GCF_000762405.1 Hoylesella timonensis S9-PR14
TTCTTCTTCAGTTGCACTCTCCAGCCGGTATGCACCTCCAGTGACGCGCACATGGCGGCATATTCTTTCGCACTCATCTCGTGCAAGTGCAGCGTTCGCCCGTTCGTGAAGCTCGACACAAGCGTCTCCTTGTCTGCGCCAGGCAGCGCCTTCAGCAGACAGTAGAAACGCGCATAGTTCCGTTCTTGTTTCATAAAATCTATTATTTATCTTCTACAACCATAAAATCTGCAGGAATGGCTTTAACAGTAATCTCTTTCTCAACCTTATCAGGGTCTATGCCATTCCCCTTAAAATCTATATTGGCACACAAATACTCCCAGCATTGTTTTTTAATTTTATTCGCATTACATGTATATCCACGTGGGA
Source organism: Hoylesella timonensis S9-PR14 (assembly GCF_000762405.1). GTDB lineage: Bacteria > Bacteroidota > Bacteroidia > Bacteroidales > Bacteroidaceae > Prevotella > Prevotella timonensis_A. The sequence goes on from NZ_JRPQ01000123.1 coordinate 370, forward strand.
CGAATATTCCCTCCAGAACAAGCTTATTATATCCTTCAGGTCTTACAATTACTTTGACCAAATACTTTTTGGGAAATTTCTCTACTTTAGCCATAGCTTTTCCTCCTTCCAGTCTTTATAATTCTGGCGAGCTTTAGCAACAGCCTCGNCCACGCTGTTCTTGAAGATGTCGATATCGAACAGTGGCTTGCCATTCACGCAGATGTACAGCCTGCCGTTAAATTCCATCACCTGCACGGCTTCCCGTGCCTCCGCGTCGAGCTGAGCCTGCCGCTCCGCCTCAATGCGCTCTGCACGCTTCTCGTGCCACACTTGAATACGTCTTTTGATTTCTTCTAAAAAGTTGCTCATAATTGATAAATTTAGTTGATAAGTTGATAGTTCACAAGTTCACAAGGAGCCTCCCCCGACCCCTCCAAAGGAGGGGAGAAAATGGCTTGTTTTGTTCAAAGTTCAAAGTTCAAACCTCAAAGTTCAAAGTCCTCCAGCTGTCTGTTCTCCCCTCCTTCGGAGGGGTCGGGGGAGGCTTTCCTTCCGCTTTCCACTCAATAGTTATCATGGCATCGAGTCTGCCGCTGCCCTTACATATCGGGCATTCCTGCTTGTAGCGTTCCTGCCATTCGTCTTCCTGCCAATGATATCCGTTTCCTTGACAATAGGGACACTTGTGTCCTCTGCTCTCAATACGGTCTGTCATGCGTCCGCCAGGACTCATCGTCCCTGGGGCAATCTCAATTATCCGTCTTTCTTTACTCATAACTTGGTGTCATTATTTGTTTTGATTACTCCGTCTTTCCACACTACATAATACTTTCCCGCTTCACCGATAGACCTGCCCAAGCAGTAGGCTTTGTAACCAATCACGCGTACTTTCATATCGCAGATATACCTCAGACGTCGTGCAGGTTTCCCTGTTGGTGCGCTCTTATCCTCTTGGCTGATAAAAATAAAGCACTTACGGTTAAATCGCTTCATCAGTGACACGGTGTCGGGATACGTCCATCCTTTGTCATCACAGCCTACTTGAAAGGAATCCACAATGATGAATTTCGGAGATTTGGGCTTGGAAAGACGTACGGCAAGCTCTTCGATGGTATCGTCAACAACTACTCTGAATTTACCCTGTACCTCATTCATACCAAGGTAGTTCATTCGGCGTTGGAAACTTTGGTTCACACCCTCCTCGTAGCTCATATAGAGAACAGAACCATATTTACAAAGTTCCTTCCCCAACTGCATAACGAATGAACTCTTGCCCTGTGCGCTCGCGCCGCTGATAAACCAAGAGGCATTCTCAGCAGGAAAACCAAACGGATCACTCCACTGCGCACCCCAAGGCAAGGTCACCCATTTCTTGGCCGCAATCTCTTTCGGACTGTACGCTCGTTTGCTCATTTTTCCGTCCTGATAAGTTCCATAACGACTGCATCAGCTATTTCAACGGCATGCTTGGCGATGACTTCTGGTGTTATTGGACCTTCTTCTTTAAGCATTGGGGCCAGCCATAAGGCTGATTTTGTCAGTTCGTAACGACGCTGTTCCCAATCTATCTCGTGCTCCCTCTGTCGGCGGTTCATCTGTATGACCGCATCCATATACTGCATTTCTATTTTGGTCATCATATTATGCGCCTTTCTTCAGTTTTTCTATTTCTGTATACACTCTTCGCAGACCACCGCCTGTTTTGCGCACAATCTGAGCGATGTCAGTGCCTTCGGGCGCATTTACTTTGGCAACAACCCTTGCCTGCTCCTTGAGAAAGTGTTCACGCTCCTTGCCGTCATCTGGTGTAACCTTACTGTATCGGTCGCCATATCGTGAGAGCATCTCGGTATAGCCTACTTTCTTGCACTCTATCGAGCGGTTCATTTTCTCCTTCAGTCCGTCGGCACCCATCATGTACCAGGCGCAGCACCGTTCGGTGGCGTTCCACAAGGCTTTGAGTTCCAAAAAAGCCTCATATTGCAGGTCCCCAGCTTCATCCAAAATAATCAGGGGGGTGTCAATACTACGCAGGTAGTATACAAGGTCATCATAAACGTCAGAGTATCTTCCCTTGCTGTCAACACCAAACTCGGAGGCAATCTTTCTGATGAGTTTCAGCTTCGTCTTCACCTGTGAGCAGTCTATGTAGGCTGCATTCCGGTGGTGTGCCACATAGTAGCGGGCCGTAAAGGTCTTGCCAATGTTGGGCATGTCGCACATAATACCGCTAAGGCTCGACTGCTGTGAAAACTCCAACTGAGCCGTGATATACTCAAAAGTAGCTGTCTTGGCTGGTTTCCAATCTATCTCGCCACGAAGGGTCACACCAAGGCGGCGCGCAATACCTATCCAGTTGGCGTCACTCAACGCTTTTTCTGTCTGACCGTTCTTGATGCCACTGTACACCGACGTGCTAATACCAAGACTTGCTGCGTGCTTGGCGTCACTCGGATAGTTGGTGCGGTTCTGTTTCACCGCTACCAGTATTTTCTGTTTTTGCTCTTCTGTAATCATAGTCTGAACGCATTTATAATGTTATTTTAATAGGCTTCTAATCCCATTTTGCTATAGTCTGTATTAGGAATATAGTTTAACTCTTCTTCCTGTTCTTGCACCTGCGGCAGTTCAAGAACCTCTTCTTCCGAAGGCTCTGCCTGTGGCGGTGTCGCCGTGGTCTTCATCACGCCAACCTTGGTAATGGCATGCTCTTTCAGATATTTATTGAAGTGGGCCACTCTCTTCTGCTGTTTCTCGAACTTCTCCCTGTCCTCGTCTGTCTGCTCTGCCATCACGCGGTTGTAGGTCTCTACTTTCTCCACCGTGTCGATGTACCGCTCATTCTGGTAGAGGTACACGTCCTTTGGTTGTCCTTCCTCATCAGGCAGGTAGCAGGCTGTTACCTTGTAGTTGTTCGGGGCAAGTCGCTCCAATACTTCCGGGCTGCTCAGCCACCAGTCGGCATAGTTTACGCGTACTGTCGAGTTCCTGCGCACGCTTGTTTCCACGCTCACCCCTATCCATCTCGCCAGCATGCGGCGGTCCAGTGGCCACAGGTCGGGATTCACGTTCTCCACGAGTACCTCCCAGCGGGTCTTGCCTGGCCACCTTTTTTGGTCGCTGTGAAGGGAGTGGTTCCATTCCCAGTTGTCCTGCCGGTCATCGGCCACGAGTTCGTCCCAGCTGTAGTATTTCTTCTCCTCATACAACTCGTTGCTTGCGTCGCTCACCTTCTTCTGCTCGACCCTGCGCTTTCCCTTGCCGAAAGGACGCCCAATACCTGCATGGTTCTTGTGGATGATGCTGGTCTTCTTCGCACCGTTGTAGTGCTCAGCACGCTTCTCCTGTGAGTTTTGTGGGGCACAGAACCTAACGAACTCGAATACCACACCGGGACTTAGGTAGGTGTCCCGCCATTGCGACATCAGGTGGTTCTCCACCTCTATGCCCCTTGGCGTGCCCCAGCCGTTAGCGGCAAGAATCCGGAACATGTCCCTAAAGCAGTCCACCACCAGGGGCGTGTCCTTGTCCCTCGCATAGCTTGCACCTATCACGCACTCGCTCACATCGTCGTAGGCATAGTAGGCATGTACCCACTTCTTCGTGTCCTTCAACTTGCGGCTCAAATCCACGTCGTCCATCGTAATCTGGCTCAGCGAATAACGGCCGTTGTGGCGATGCATGTGGGGCAGTTGCTCGTGCATCAGCGTAACAGGCATCAGCAGGCGCTGGTTGATGCGCAGCTTGTTCATCGGCTGATTCAGGATGTTGCTGATGGTGCTCTCGCTAAGTACCAACGGTTCGCCATTCTTGTCAGTGAAGTCATCGGGATCGAGCAGTTCGCCGGTGTCAAGGTGGAAAATATCGAGCTCGCCGCAGAGGAACATCTTCCACTGCTCCCAGACCGTCGTATTGTAAGGCTTGTTCTCAAGACAGGATAGGCTCAGCACAGCCTCCTCAACGGCCATTGTTACCAGCCGCTTGTTCTGGTTGCCGAACTTACCGCTGATAAGGCAGCCGTAACCTTCGCATTTGTACTCATTTACCTTCTTCCTGAAACGCAGCGTACTCGTGGGCAGTGTGTGACCCAGTTCCGTCCGCAGTGCCTCGATGGCGTCAGCCATCCAGTCCCAGTTGTACTTCTCGCCCATCAGCTTGCGCGCCGTTGCAGCACGTTCGTACAGCTTGATGCAGCAGTTCAGCACGCTCGCATTCGTTACGTATTCACGGATTTTCTCGGGGTATTGCTGCAAGTCCACGCCAGTCTTTTCCTCATCACGAAAGAACGCCACAGCTTCCTGGTCTGTTTCATAGTTCTCCATTACCCACAGGCGCAGGTGAGTCTGTGCACCGTCAGGATAGAGTTCCTTGACCTTTTCCTTGTACTTGCCGGGGAGGCTGTCAATGGAAACGAGGGCATATTGTCCGAGAGCACCACCACCACGGCGTACCACATCGACTTTTTTGCGACGTGTCCAGTTCTGGTAGTTCGCCTCACTAACGACACCACCATCCACCAGCTCACGGGCAGAGATGCACAGTTTGCCTTCGTAGTACTCCATCGCGCGCCTCCTTAGCTCAACCTTTCCGCGTATCTCTGAATGCCGTCAAGATCACTCATCATCAAGTGCTCGAACCTGCGCATTTTCTTACCATTCTTATACACATCGCACCAATTTCCTTCTTTGAAAATTTCCAGCAGCACACCACCTTCCTTATATTGGCGGATATAACCATCAGCATCGTGCAGTGTCTCCCATTCTGGAGCTTCTATCATAGGGATTCCTCCACGCTCCATTGCCAACTTGCGTATGCGCTTAGCCAAATCTGTGTTACCACGCTTCGTATCATACCGAATAGCATTGAAAACACTCTGCTCAGACACCTTGAATGTCATCATGATGAATTCACGGTCTTCTTTTTTGATGTGAATGTACCTTCTCATAATATATCTCACTTATTTTAATTCATTTATTTTCACTAACTTTATGGCCAAATTCAAAATAGAAATAAATATGGTGCCAGCAGTATTACTTACAATCGACATTGTCCCTCTCGACCAAACAATGGACGAGAAAGTGCTTCTTGAACTAATTGCTCCCTGTCTAAATCGCCTGAAAGAGCTAAAGGGTAGCTTTGACCGCAATACCGACATACGGCTCTCTGTGCGCCAATACGCACAAGAAGATGGCAGTGAGAAGCTAACCGCCCGCGTGGCGCTGCTAATCTCCGTCGGGATGCAGCGCGCACTGCATCTTCAGCAGGTTTTTGAAGCATATCATACACTTCTGAGCTACGAATTGCCCGACTGTCTTGTAAATGCTCATTCAGAAATCTTGAAATTTCAGTAGCAGAAAATCTTTTGTTGCTCATAATCTCACTTGTTTTTTAATTCATTTATTTTCACTAACTTTATAGCCAAATTCTGGAAACCAAACCAACTGTCTGGCTACAACTCCACAGCCCTTGAAGCAACACCGCATCGGCAACCAAGGAAAATATCAAACAACACACATAAATATGAGCCTTTATAATTATCTTGTAAAATCGAGTGTATCCGCAGAAGAGATACGCTGCAACTTCCATCGCGAAGAGGTCGAACAACTCTATAATCTCTTACGAGAGAAAGGATACGACGCATATTTCGACTTCGTGAAGAACAATCAGAAAGACATACTGAGATACATTGCGCTATCTGATTCTCAACGTAGGCAAAAGAAGTGGATAAACCATCCCCAGCAACTTCTTCTTCGCTTTGCAGCACTTCAAATAGCTGAGATAACTGTGAAATTCCAGAACGATATTCTTGACATCTCGAATATTGTGGACAGTGGTTCTTATCGAAATTTTCTTGCAACATGTGCAGATGGCGTAGCGCCATTGCTGGTAAGCACTCCTTTGAGAGAGTTTCCTTTCGAGGGCTATGATAACCCGTTCCTCGAATTCCATGAAGGCACAAGTCATCCATCTGAATAGCACCAATCTTAAACTTTGGGCATCTCCTGCCAGCCAAATGGGGCAAACGCTTAGCCCCATTTTTTTTACGCAGCAATTCGAACATCTTTTTCTTCTTCATAATCTTTAATCCTTTAAATTCGTTAATCTCGCCCCTTTTCCGTATCTTTG
>NZ_JRPQ01000124.1 GCF_000762405.1 Hoylesella timonensis S9-PR14
TTCTTCTTCAGTTGCACTCTCCAGCCGGTATGCACCTCCAGTGACGCGCACATGGCGGCATATTCTTTCGCACTCATCTCGTGCAAGTGCAGCGTTCGCCCGTTCGTGAAGCTCGACACAAGCGTCTCCTTGTCTGCGCCAGGCAGCGCCTTCAGCAGACAGTAGAAACGCGCATAGTTCCGTTCTTGTTTCATAAAATCTATTATTTATCTTCTACAACCATAAAATCTGCAGGAATGGCTTTAACAGTAATCTCTTTCTCAACCTTATCAGGGTCTATGCCATTCCCCTTAAAATCTATATTGGCACACAAATACTCCCAGCATTGTTTTTTAATTTTATTCGCATTACATGTATATCCACGTGGGACGAATATTCCCTCCAGAACAAGCTTATTATATCCTTCAGGTCTTACAATTACTTTGACCAAATACTTTTTGGGAAATTTCTCTACTTTAGCCATAGCTTTTCCTCCTTCCAGTCTTTATAATTCTGGCGAGCTTTAGCAACAGCCTCGNCCACGCTGTTCTTGAAGATGTCGATATCGAACAGTGGCTTGCCATTCACGCAGATGTACAGCCTGCCGTTAAATTCCATCACCTGCACGGCTTCCCGTGCCTCCGCGTCGAGCTGAGCCTGCCGCTCCGCCTCAATGCGCTCTGCACGCTTCTCGTGCCACACTTGAATACGTCTTTTGATTTCTTCTAAAAAGTTGCTCATAATCGTTTATATTAAATTGATGTAAAACTTATTCCCATTGATATTGCCCTACGCTCCATCACTCCCGATCGGTGAGTAGCCGCTGTTATGAACGCTTCATTGGAAGCACGGGCTATCTCATAGCCTTTCCTTCGCAAACCATTACGGAGGCATATCTTCTCTTTTGATGCCTGCACTACACGGAGTTTTGTCTTTTGCTCCAGCCCGAACAATACCCTGCGTTTCTCCGCCTTGAAGGTTTTCTTGCGTTGTTCTCCAATGTGGCGGTGCATGGCGTCAAAGGCTTCTGCCGACATTTTGTCCTTTTGCCGCTCGCCCTTCTTGAACTGATAAGCCTTGCCATAGCGCAGCAGGTTTTCCTTTCCTCGATTACCGACACCTCGATTTGCTTTGGCAGCGCAATCTGCTGCATTCTGTTGCATAGCCTTCGTGAAGTCGGAGGTCTTGTTCAGTCCCATATCTCGTGCAATCCTTACTACCGTTCTTGGCGATATTCCTAAATGGTCGGCAATGTCTGCATTCTTTGTTGTTCCAAAGTTTTTGCACATCCATTCCTGTTCTGCTTCAGATAGGATTATCTTGCTGTATTTATTTCTTTCCATTGCTATTCTTCCGCTTTCCACTCAATAGTTATCATGGCATCGAGTCTGCCGCTGCCCTTACATATCGGGCATTCCTTCTTATAGCGTTCCTGCCATTCGTCCTCCTGCCAATGGTAGCCGTTGCCTTGACAGTAGGAGCATGCGTGTCCACGACTCTCGATATGGTCTGCCATACGTCCACCTGGAGTCATTCGACCTGGTTCAATTTCAATTATCCGTCTTTCCTTGCTCATCGCTTTGTTGTTTTGATAGTCTTATTCTTTCTGGTATCACTACGGTAAAGTTGCAATACCGGTAGCACTCGCCTTCCTCTTTCACAGGATAGGGGTTGTTGCCCCATCCTTTTATCTCTTTGCCGCAGATGCAGCATTGCTTAATCTTATGCTCCATATTTTATCGTATTTCTAATTGTACATTAAAATGATACTCTTTGCACAATCGCCGTATCTGTATGATAGTGAAAGGCTCGCCATCGTACGCAAAGAATATCGTGCGTTCCCGCGTCTGTACTTTCACTCCTTTCTTTCTCAACCTGTACAGCAGGTTGTCTCGTTTGCTTGCCATATCATAGATTGTTACTCGTTTTCAAAATGCCTTCTTTCCACACCACGTAATGATTTCCAGCTTCACCGATTGACCTGCCCAAGCAGTAGGCCTTATAACCCATCACGCGCACTTTCATATCACAGATATACCTCAGCCGTCGTGCCGGTTTCCCTGTTGGCTCACTTTTGTCTTCCTGACTAATGAAAATAAAACACTTGCGATTGAAACGACGCATCAAGGCAACGGCAGCAGGATAAGTCCACCCGAAATCATCGTAAGCAACTTGGTAGGAGTCCACGATAATGAATTTAGGAGATTTTGGTTTGGCAAGACGCTCGGCAAGTTCCTCTATCGACTCATCTGTAACGACCCGGAAGCGGCCCTGCACCTCGTTCATTCCCAAATAGCCCATGCGACGCTGGAAACTCTGGTTCACGCGTTCCTCATAACTCATGTAAAGAACAAGCCCATACTTGCACAGTTCCTTCCCCAACTGCATCACGAATGAACTCTTGCCCTGTGCGCTCGCACCGCTGATAAACCAAGAGGCATTCTCAGCAGGGAAACCGAATGGGTCGCTCCACTGCTCGCCCCAAGGCAGCGTCACCCATTTCTTGGCTGCAATCTCTTTCGGACTGTATGCTCGTTTCGCCATTACTACTTTTTCAAGACCTCTATCAATTTGTCGGCTGCAACTACTGATACCCATGCAGCAGCTTCCAAAATATCTCCCATAGTCTCATCACCATGCACTTTGGCTTGGCTGCACGCCATAGTATAATAGTCTTTAGCTATCTCATACCTGCGCTGTTCCCATTCTATCTCATTAGCCTTTGCCAATTCTTTTCGGATACCGATAACGGCTTCCATAGCTTCCATTTCTATATTTGTCATAACTATGCTCCTCTCTTCAATTTTTCGATTTCTGTATATACTCGCCTCAGTCCGCCACCGCTCTTGCGTACTATCTGACCGATGTCCGTGCCTTTCGGAGCGTTCACGCTTGCCACAGCGTGGGCTTGCTCCAATAGAAACTCACGGCGATCATCTTCTTGGTCAGGCGTTACACGACTGTACTTGCCGCCGTATCGTGAGAATATCTCGGCATAGCCTACCTTCTGATGTTCCACCATTCTGTTGATCTTGGCACGCAAACCATCAGCTCCCATCATATACCAGCCACAGCACATTTCCGTAGCGTTCCACAAGGCTTTTAGTTCAAGGAAAGCCTCGTACTGCAAGTCTCCAGCTTCGTCCAGCACAACCAATGGACGCTCCATGGAGCGTAGGTAATACACGAGGTCTTCATAGGTGTCCTGATACTTGCCGCTGATGCCCACGCCAAACTCCCGGGCTATCTTCTTCACCAACGCACGCTTGGTTTTCACCTGTGAGCAATCTACGTAAATAGCGTTACGGTGTTCCTTGACGTACCAACGCGCAGTATATGTTTTGCCGATGTTCGGAAGGTCGCAGAGTATTACGCTCAGGCTGCGTTCCTGGCAGGCGCTCAACTGCAGGCTGATATATTTGAAAGTCTCCGTCTGTGCACCTTTCCACTCTATTGTCTCGCGTAAGTTCACATCCAGCTTCCGGGCAATGTTCACCCAGTTGGCGTCGCTCAGCGCTTTCTCCGTCTGACCTTTTTTCAAACCGTTGTACACGCTGGCAGATATTCCCAGCGCCGATGCGTGCTTCGCATCGCTCGGATAGTTCTTGCGGTTGGCTGTTATCGCCTCTAATATCCGCTGTTTTTGCATCTCACTAATCATATTCTAATGGCATTTTAATTATCGTGCAAATGAGCGCAATCAAGCTTGCTTGTTTTGCCGAATGCAGCCGATAATCAATTTCGTTAATGTTATTCTATATATCTGCGACTGCTCTGTCCGATGCGCTTGGCAATGGCATTCTTGGCTCACATTTCTGAGGAACGGAGATTTTTACTTCCAGTACCTCCTGCTGTGCCTGTTGGCTCGGCTTCAGTATTCCCAGTCTGTCAATGGCGTTGTCCTCAACATATTTGTTGAATTTCGCTATCTTCTTCTGCTGTTCCACGAACGCTGCTTGGTCTTCTTCAGTCTGTTCGGCCATCACACGGCTGTAGGTGTTCACTTTCTCAACTGTGTCGATGTATTTGCCCTTTTGATAGATAAACACCTCTTGTGGTGCGCCCTCATCGTCCGGCAGATAGCAGGCGGTAACCTTGTAATTGTTCGGTTCCAGCCGTTCCAGTACGCTCGTGCTGCTCAGCCACCAGTCTTCGTGGGCCACCCTTACGGTCGAATTTCTGCGAATGCTTGTTTTCACACGCTCGCCGATATGGTGGGCAAGTGTTCTCGCATCGTATGGCAGCAGGTTCGGGTTGATGTTTGCCTCCAGCACCTGCCAGCGCGTCATACCCGGATACATCTTCTGATTCGGGTGCAGCATATTGTTCCACTCTTCATTGTCCTTGCGGTCATCGGCAACCAGCTGCTCCCAAGTGAAATATTCCTTGTCCTCGTAGAGTTCGTTGGTCTCATCGCTGATTTTCTTGTACTCCTGACGCCACTTGCCCTTGCCATAGAAACGGCCGATACCCTCGTGGTTCTTGTGTATCACGCTGCGCTTCTTCGCACCGTTCAACGGCTCGGCATATTTCTCCTGTGAGTTCAGAGGGGCGCAGAAGCGCACGAACTTGAACACGGTCTCGGCTTTCAGGAAGCCCTCCTTATACTGGCTCATCAGGTGGTTCTCCACCTCGATACCGGCAGGAATGCCCCAGCCGTTACTGGCTATCAGCCGGAACATGTCACGAAAACAGTCCACCACAAGCTGCTCGTCCTTCTTCCTCGCATAGCTGGCACCCACCACGCACTGACTCACCACATCGTAGGCATAATATGCATGTACCCTCTGTTTCGTGTCCTTCAGCTTTCGTGTCAGGTCCACGTCGTCCATCGTGATTTGACTCAGTGAGAACTGTCCGCTGTGTCTGTGCATATAAGGCATTTGCTCGTGCATAAAGGTACTCCAGCTCGACAGCGATTTCTCTATCAGCATCTTGGTTGCTGGCTCGTTCAGTATATTGTTGATAGTGCTCTCGCTCAGGGACTTCGGGTCACCGTTCTTATCCGTGAAATCATCGGGATTGAACAATTCGCCAGTCTTCGGGTCGTAAACATCAAGCTCGCCACAGACAAAGCTGATATACATCTCGTGTACGTTGCTGTTGTAGGGTTTGTTCGGCAAGACTGCCAAGCCACGGATCAGTTGCTTAGTCTTGTAATCCACTTTCCTTGCGCTCTGATTGCCGAACTTGCCGCTGATTAAGCAACCGTAGCCACCTCGCTTGTAGTCGTTCACCTTCTTCCTAAAACGCAGCGTACTCGTCGGAAGTGTGTGCCCCAGTTCCTCGCGCAGGATTTCAATGGTCTTGGCCATCATGTCCCAGTTGTACTTGCCACCGAACAGGCGTTGGCTGTCCCGTGCACGCTCGTAGAGCTTGATGCAGGTGTTCAGCACCGAAGCGTTGATAATGTACTCGCGCTTCTTTTCGTCCTCAAGGTCGATGCCTGTCTTGCTTCGGTCATGGAAGAAGGCGATGGCTGCCTGATCCATCTCATAGTTGGATAGCACCCATGCCTTGATGCGAACCTCATCGCCGCCAGGGTACTTTTTCTCAACAGCCTCCTTATACTTACTCGGCAAACTGTCAATGGCAATCAGAGCACAACAGTCATTCGCACCACCACCACGACGAACCACCTTCACCTTCTTTCGATAGGTCAGGTTATTGTAGTTGGAGGCTGTTATAATGCCACCATCTACGAGTTCGCTGTATGATATGCAAAGTTTGTTACCGTAATACTCCATGCTGCTTTTTTCTTTATCGCAATGTTGCTGCCCAGTCTTGAATGCCCTGAATGTCGGTCAGCATCACATCGTCATAGTGGCGTATTTTCTCGCCCTTCTTGTACACGTCGCAACAACCGCCATTCTTATCAAACTCAAGCAACACATCACCAAGGTAATGCCGCATATAGCCGTCAGCATCATGCAGCACCTCCAACTCTGGAGCTTCAACCATCACAAAACCACCTCGCTGCAAGGCAAGCATGCGTATCTTCTTCATAAGGTCGGTGCCCTCGTTCATATCCGTGTAATGAGTCGCATTGAATATCGTGCGCTCGGTAATGTCAAAAGCCTTCGCGATAAACTCGCGGTCCTCTTTCTGAATGTGAATGTACTTTTTCATAATCTCACTTAATTTATTTATTATACTTGGGACGGATGCCGGGAGTCGAACCCGGAGGTAGCGAACCTGCTGTCCGAGCCATCCTCCTTGTTATCCTTACACTCTATTCACCTGCTGATTTTTGTTCACGACGTCTTAGAGATGTAAACATCATATTCCTTAAAGAATAACATGCCCAATACGCTTCGTTACGATAACAGGAATAGCTATTCTCTGCCATAATGCGCATGCTACTTATCACCTCGCTTAATGCATCAACCAACGCATCTATTTTTTCAACACTCACTCTATCTAAAAGTTTCTCATTCATAATCTTTAATCCTTTAAATTCGTTAATCTCGCCCCTTTTCCGTATCTTTG
>NZ_JRPQ01000125.1 GCF_000762405.1 Hoylesella timonensis S9-PR14
GCATACTTTGAAAGAATTTAAGATTTGTTAGTCCTTTTATCAAAACACAGAAAGAAATATTACGCGAACCTGTAAGAAGTCGAAAAACTATTTGCTGCATATCATCAACGATTATGAAGTTTTTACCACTGTGGACAACGAATATTTTTATTGTCCTTATCTGGAAAAAACACTACAAAATATCAAGAATAATAACAAGTCAACAGTGGAGAATGGTGACACTTCCAACGAACAACCGTTGGAGAACCGTGAGAGAACCGTTCAATTTACCCCCTCGCAAGTGGTTGATAATCAGCACCCCTCCCTATATATCAATAATATCAATAATATCAATGATATCAATAATATCAAAAATATCAATCATCCGACGACGATGCGCGCACGAGCCGACGACGACGAGAAGAATAAAAATCATATCCCTCAGCCCACGCCACAACAAACCGCTGCCCCCATGCCTCCCTCGCCACCGAAGCAAGCTGCCGCAGCAAACGAGCAAGCGGTCTCGGCATCGAAGCAAGCTGCCAGTGCAAAAGAGCAACCTGTCTCAGCATCGAATGATTCGCCACGTCCTGCCACAACACCACCGTCTGTAGCCGATTGTCAACATGAGTTAAGGCGACTAAATACATGTAATAAGCCCGTTAAAGCAATGACTTTGAACGCTTATCCACATGCTTCAACCTCCCACGAAGTAGCCGAAAAGAAGGCGAAGTTGCAAAAATGCGAGCAAGATATTTTGAACCATTTGTACGGAGATGCCGCTTTCATGATGAGCTTGCAGAGTCTCACGGGACTTTGTGTGTATCGCAGTGCCAAGACCCGATATTACTGTTTGCAGTGGTTTCGTATGATTCGGCATTCGCAGGGGAAACCCATTGTGGATGAGGAGGATGCAAAAAGGCACCTTCTGGCATTGCTTCAGAAGGGCCGAAAGACGCGCAACGATTTTCATCGCTGGCACAACGATCAGTTGCAGCCTTAGCTGCGAGCGGTGTTAAGCACGCAGATGTCGTAGTGCCATGTGCCGATTTTGCGCCTTGTTGGGCTTGCAACTCACGTGTAGCCAGATGACACCAAACTTGCTGTGCTCGAAGAGCATTTGGTCGAAGTCGCAGTGTGTCAGGATGAAATCGAAGTAAGCCTGCCCCTGTTGCTCACTCTTCAGACGGATGTCGGCAGCCTGTCCATACATATGTTGCGAGTTGCCCACACCGTGGAGCAGCTGGTTGAGGAGCGGACAGCGATAGCCACTGTTGATGAAGATAGGACCAAACTCCTTGCGCAAGGGTTCTAAGACCTCTTGACACAGAATGCGCAGGTTTCGCATCGTGGCACCGTAAGGCATGTTGTTGATGTGATACTTGTCGGCGGTTGCCGAGCTTACGAGTTCGTGGAGCGAAAAATGCTCGCTCAGTTGTTGTGTTTTCATGGTTTCTTTGAGTTTTTAATATCAACTCAAAGGTAGTGTTTTCCTGATAGCTGAGAGAACGAGACCAATAGGCTTCGCAGATGAAAAGCGGCAGCAGACGTGTACACCGTTCTTGGAGAAATGAAAAAAACTGTGTGGTATGCTTGCATTATAAAATATTTTGTCTATTTTTGTAAAATTAAACCTTGTAAGTGGCATGCAGTTGCCGATACCGTTCTTTTCAGACAGGCTTATTCACTTAATAACCAATTGATATGAAAAAGCATTTACTTTCACTCCTTGTCGCCCTCGTGACGACCGTGAGCAGCCTGCCCATGGCAGCACAAGAGGCTTACGCCGTATTCACCGAGGCCAACTCCACGCTCACATTCTACTACGACAACTTGCGCAGCACACGTTCGGGAACCAGCTACGACATGCCAACAAAAGGTGCGACTCCTGGCTGGGCAGGAACCAAAACTGCCCCTTACGACAAGATCAAGCATGCTGTGTTCGATGGGTCCTTTGCCAACTATCGCCCCACCTCCACCTATTCTTGGTTCCAACGCTGCGTGAATTTGCAGGACATCAAGGATATACGAAACCTTAATACCGAAAATGTCATTAACATGAAGTACATGTTCATGAGTTGCAGTTCCTTGATATCGATTGACTTGACCAGCTTCAATACTGCAAACGTTACCGATATGTGTGGCATGTTCGATAACTGCAGTTCCTTAAAATCGCTCGACTTGACTAATTTCAATACAGAAAAGGTTACCGATATGGGCAGCATGTTCGATAACTGCAGTTCCTTAGCATCGCTCAACTTGACTAACTTCAATACTGCAAACGTTAAACGTATGTCTGGCATGTTCTCTAACTGTAGTTCCTTAGCATCCCTCAACTTGACTAACTTCAATACAAAAAAGGTTACCGACATGAGGTACATGTTCATGGGTTGCAGTTCCTTAGAATCGCTCAACTTGACTAACTTCAATACAGAAAAGGTTACCAGCATGTATTCCATGTTCTGTAACTGCAGTTCCTTAAAATCGCTCGACTTGAGTAACTTCAATACAGAAAAGGTTACCAACTTGTACGACATGTTCTATAATTGCAGTTCCTTAGAATCGCTCAACTTGACTAACTTCAATACTGCAAAAGTTACCGACATGTCTCGCATGTTCTGTAACTGCAGTTCCTTAAAATCGCTCAACTTGACTAACTTCAATACTGCAAACGTTACCGATATGTCTAGCATGTTCCATGACTGCAGTTCCTTAGAATCGCTCGACTTGACTAACTTCAATACTGCAAACGTTAAACGTATAATTTCCATGTTCCATAACTGTAGCTCCCTGACATCCCTCAACTTGACTAATTTCAATACAGCAAAGGTTTTCCGTATGTCTGACATGTTCAATAACTGCAGCTCCCTGACCACCATCTACTGCAACGATGATTGGAGCGTGGGCGGCAAGGTAAAAGACCACTCCGGAATGTTTATCGGCTGCCCCAACCTGAGAGGAGAGGGAGCGGCGTACGATTCCAGCAAAACGGGTATTGAGATGGCGAATCCCACCACGGGATACTTCACAGCCAAGACCAACGGCATTGACCATGTGACGGCTGCCGGCAAGGTGGGTGATGGCAAAATATACGACCTCAGTGGCAGGCAGGTGAGCAAGAACTACAAGGGTGTTGTGATCATGAATGGTCGCAAGATATTGCAACGCTAACCATTGATGGTCAATCATGTGCAATGAAGTAGGAGGTAAACACTAATCATAGGTGTTTATCTCCTATTTTCGTGTTCACCGACCTCTCTCCACCGTACATGCGGTTCCGCATACAGCGGTTTCTATTTTACGTGCCATTCGCACAGCTTCATTTAAGGACATTGTTGTTTAACAACGAATGAAACCAATAAAACAAATCAACGAAATAAGACAATGAACGCAAGCGTTCTGCGAATGAAACAAATCTTTCTACATCAACATGTTGTGTGTCTCTGCTAAATTCGCTTTCATTCGGTGAACGCCAGCGTTCATTGATTCCAGCAATCGGATTTGTTTCTTTTGTTCAATTTGTTGTTAAAACAAAAGAACATGATAGTTTTTGACAACAAACGACCTTTTAAATGAAAGAGCTGTTTGCCATTCGAGATACGACCCCATTCGAGTGGCATACCCTGCCGAGCGTACAAAAAAAAAGCCTCATCAGCTCCGTAGAGCGAATGAGATGATGGGAGTATTCTCTTCGGCTTGCTTAATATTCGTCTATTTTCAGCTTTTTGCGATAGTTGTCGAGTTTTCGTTGCAGTTGCTTCTTCACCTTGGCATAGCGTGGGTCGTCAATGAGGTTGTGATGTTCCAGTGGGTCGGTTTGCAGGTCGTACAGTTCATCGTAATTGATGTCAGGGTCGTTGCCGATATATCCACTGCGCAGCATGCCCATGTACCCGTTGTATTCGCGTGTGCCCGGTATGCGCTGGTATTTGTTTTCTGCCACTGCCCGCTCACTTCCTTTTCCGTAGAAGTGCACCAATTTGTAGCGTTCGGTGCGCACACCGTCGTGCTTGCGCACCATGTGCCATGCGGGGTAGTCGTAATAATGGTAGTACAGGTCGTGCCGCCAACGTGTGGAGTCGGCTCTGAAGAGCGGCTTGAGCGAGCGTCCCGGCATTTCCTTCGGTTTCTTCACGCCAGCATAATCGAGGAAGGTGGGAGCGTAGTCAATGTTCTGCACGAGTTGATGCGACACGCTACCGGGTTTTATCTCCTTGGGGTAGCGCACAACGAGAGGTGTTCGGAAACTTTCTTCGTACATGAAGCGTTTGTCGAACCAGCCGTGTTCGCCCATATAGAAACCTTGGTCGGAGGTGTACACCACGATGGTGTTGTCGAGCAGTCCGTTCTTGTCAAGATAGTTGAGCAGCTCGCCCACACTTTCGTCTACAGAGTGTATCACTGCCATGTAGTCGCGCAGGTAGGTTTGGTATTTCCATTGTCTGAGGGCTTCGCCTTGCAGATGGGCGGCAGCAAAGTCTCGGCTACGCTGTGTGTAATATTGTTGTATGGCAGGTTTCTGTTCCTCGTTCAGTCGGTACCATTCTCCAAACACTCTGCTACCGTCGGGGTTGTCCAAGTGCTTGGTGTCTACCTTGAGGTCCGACTGTAAGGTCATGTCTCGTCCAATGTCCATGCGCTGTGTTCGGGTGGCACTGCCTCGGGTATTGAAGTCGTCGTTCCATGAGTGTGGCAAAGGGAAGGTGACGTTGTCGTACATTCCCATGTTTTGTATGGCAGGCATCCAGTTGCGGTGGGGCGCTTTGTGATGCACCATGAGACAGAAGGGCTTTTGCTTGTCTCGGCTGTCGAGCCATTCTATGGCGTGCTTGGTAATCAGTTCTGTGGTGTATCCCTGCTCGCGAACATATTTATTATGGGTGCGATTGCTGCGGAAATCGGGGTTGAAGTAGGGACCTTGATCATCAAGGATTTGGTAATAGTCAAAGCCTTTCGGGTTGCATATCATGTGCCATTTTCCTACTACTGCAGTCTGATAACCAACTTGTTGCAGCAGTTCGCTAAAGAATGTCTTTGTGGTGTCTATGCCTTCTGCCAACTGTCGTTGTCCGTTTTGGTGGCTATAGAGTCCTGTGATGAGGCAGGCTCGGGAAGGGGTAGAGATGGAGTTTTCTACAAATGCCCTGTCAAAGCGCATGCCTTCACGAGCAATACGGTCGATGTTGGGCGTTGGCGTTTGGCGAAACACCTTGCTACCGTAGGCGCTGATGCATTGGTAGGCATGGTCATCGCTCATGATGTAGAGGATGTTGGGGCGTTGATGATTTTGTGCGGTGGCTTGCAGTGCTAAGAGGAGCAGCGAGCCGGGGAGAGAGTAGTGGGTGGGCATTAGTTTACGAGTTTTTTAGTTTTTTTAGTTTTCTAGTTTTCCTAGTTTTCTAGATTTCCTAGATTTCCTAGATTTCCTAGTTTTCCTAGATCTTTAGTTTAATTCAGCTGCAAATATACTAAAAACACGTTAAAGATGAGCTATTTTTTTCAAAAAACATATACCTTTGCAAAACGTATATTTTTTAGATAAATAGTTATGGAGAAAAATTTGAAACGGGCAACCCTCTGTATTCGTGGGGGTTGGGAACCAAAAAATGGCGAGCCAGTGGAGCCGCCTATCGTGCAGAGTACCACCTTTAAATATGATAATAGCGAGGAGATGGCGCAGTTGTTTGACTTGAAAAAGGAGGGCTATTTCTACAGCAGGTTGCAAAATCCTACCAACGATGTGGTGGCAAAGAAGATTGCACAGTTGGAAGGGGGCGTGGGATGCTTGCTCACTTCGAGCGGACAGGCAGCCAACTTCTTTGCTGTCTTCAATATCTGTGAGGCAGGGAGTCATATTGTGGCGTCTACCGAGATTTATGGTGGCACGTACAACCTCTTTGGTGTGACGATGAAGAAGATGGGCATCGACTGCACCTTCGTCAATCCTGAGGCATCGGACGAGGAGATACAGCAAGCCTTCCGTCCCAATACACGTGTGATGTTTGGCGAAACGATATCTAACCCAGGCTGTCATGTCTTGGATATAGAGAAGTTTGCCCGCATTGCCCATCGCAATGGGGTGCCACTGATTGTGGACAATACTTTCGCTACCCCTGTGAACTGTCGTCCTTTTGAGTGGGGATGTGACATCGTGACGCACTCTACCACCAAATACTTGGACGGACATGCTGCCACTGTGGGCGGTGCTGTGGTAGACAGCGGACAGTTTGACTGGATGGCGCATGCGGAGAAGTTTCCCGGACTTTGCACCCCCGATGCGTCGTATCATGGACTGACGTACACGAAGGCGTTTGGCAAGATGGGATATCTCACAAAATTGGTGGCACAGCTGATGCGTGACCTTGGGTCGATACCATCGCCACACAACTCGTATTTGCTCAATTTGGGATTGGAGTCGTTGCACCTACGCATGGCACAGCACTGTCGTAATGCGCAGCAGATTGCCGAATTCTTGGAACAACAGGAGCAAGTGGCATGGATTCACTATTGCGGACTGAAGAACGATGCGCATTATTCATTAGGACAGAAATATCTGCCCAATGGCTCGTGTGGAGTGATTGCCTTCGGTTTGAAGGGCGATCGAGACACCGCTATTCGCTTCATGGATTCGCTTCGCCTCATCAATATCGCTACCCATGTTGCCGATAGTAGGACGTGCGTGCTGCATCCAGCCAGTCATACGCACCGACAACTCACCGACGAGCAGTTGCGTGCCTCGGGCATCGATCCCACGCTGATTCGATTGTCGGTGGGCATCGAGGATGTAACCGATTTGTTGGCAGACATCCAGCAGGCATTGGCGAAATGCTAAAAGGCTGGTTCTATAAATTAGCCAAAATAACGTTGAAAATCGAAAAACCCAGCTAAACCCTTGTATCATTCAGGGTTGGCTGGGTTCTTTCGTTCTTGTTACATGGAGCTGTAGGCATGGCTCCCTGTCCGTGTGGTGCTACTTCTTTTGCTCTATCAACTGGAGATATAGTCCATGAGGGAACTCTGCTTTCAGTTGTCCGTCCACTCTTACTGCACCACCAACGAGTTGTGCCAAGAAGCGTTTTTTGCCCACATTATATACACCAGCTGCTCCACGCACGTTGAAGTAGAACAACACCTCAATCTTGCTTTGCTTGCCATTGTTCTCCACTTGATATTCGAGAATTTTGGGTTGCATGACAAACGCAACAGGCATGAGACTGTAAAATCCGATGTTGCACTTCAAGTCTTGTGGCTTTGCCTTCATCAGCAGGTTTTTCACGTCATTGTCCTGCACGCTGGGCACGAAAGCCTTGGCGGGCATCTGCTTGATGAGCAGGGTTGAGTCGCTCGTCACGTCCCATGAGATATCGAGCGAGTCGGTTTTGGTGCTTGCTGTCAATGGGTAACTCAAAGGAAACACCAACTTACCCGTGTGTGTGCCTGCCACAGTGAGATATGCCTGTTGCACCTCTTCCTTGGTAATCTTTTTCGTGTTGTCTTCGTTCTCGTTCAGACACGCTGTTAAACTGAAAGCAAGACATCCTACAACGAATAGTGATGCCCATGATGTTTTGAAATACTTTTTCATTTTTATGATTTTAATGGATTAAATTTGAAATATTATTTGTCTAATAAACACATATTCTGACAATTCTTGCATCTTTCCGAAGTTAAAAAACATTAACAACGTAGAGGGCGTGTCATTTGTGATATATCGTTATGGGTTGATTATCAACGGTATAAACTTTAATTCTTCCATTTCGGGATAATCCGTATCAGGGAGACGGATTGTATTTTCTTTCAAAAAGGATTGTGATGTATGGAGAATTTAGTTATCTTTGTGAAAATAATCTAAATTGCGAGAAAAGCACCTTGATGAAAAACAGCATCATTTCATAAAAGCAAGCTTGGAGGTATTGTGCATCACTGTGTCTGATCAAGTTCGTAAGGACACTTGTCTTGTCGGTACGCACTCGTTCGCATCTCGCAGCAGGTCATTGTGCGGACAATTCTGCATCTCGCAGCAGGTCATCGTTGTGCGGACAGTTCTGCATCTAACGACTAACCGGCAAATATGTGATGTGTTCTACACACCTCTTTTATATTGGGTATGGTTATTCTAACGGTAAGAAGATCGTTCAAGGTAACACCCACTCCCTTCCTCTCTGCTCCATACTCATTGCGTTATGCTGAATAAAGAGAGGGGGGAGATTTTTTTTAGTGTGTAGAGTTTAAGGTTTAGAGTTTAGTTCCTCAAATCAACAAACGCTTAGCAACTGCGGGGCGAAGCCCCAACAGACGTATAGTTAGGGCAACGTGCAGCGAACATGGTTACAAGCAAGGACGGGGCGAAGTTTCAACAAAATGATAACCCCAAAGCATAGCATAGCAGCTGATGATACGGGCAGAGACGGGGCGAAGCCCCAACAGACGTATAGTCAGGGAAACGTTCAGCAGAAATGGTTATGAGCAAGGGCGGGGCGAAGTTTTAACAAAATGATAACCACAAAGCATTGCATAGCAGCTGATGTTACGGGCAAGGACGGGGCGAAGCCCCAATGGGAATACAGCCCAGGGCAACGCCCTGGGTACAAGTGCATCAACTATTTAGCGCGCTGTAAGCGCAAAAGGAGCCAGTGATGTGTTTTTCTCTTTCCTTTTGCGCTTACAGCGCGCAAATTACCTTGTTCACTGCTACCCAGGGTGTTACCCTGGGCTGTATTCTTATTGGGCTTTCAGCCCGTCTTTGCTGCCGTGCAAATTGACCACCATTATTTTGCTGGTTGCTATTATTTCACTTAATTGCTGTTATACGTTTGTTTGGTTTTTAGCCTGTCTTTGCTGCCGTGCAAATTGAACACCATTATTTTGCTGGCTGCTATTATTTCACTTAATTACTGTTATACGTTTGTTTGGCTTTCAGCCCGTCTTTGCTGACGTGCAAACTTTTCATACTAATTTGTAGTGATGTATGTGTTGTTATTTTGCAGTTGATGTTACGAGCAAAAGGGCGAAGCCCCAACAGGCGTATAGTCAGGGCAACGTGCAGCGAATTATGGTTACGAGCAAGGACGGGGGCGAAGCCCCAATAGGTGTATAGTCAGGGCAACGTGCAGCGAATTATGGTTACGAGCAAGGACGGGGCGAAGCCCCAATGGGTGTAAAGCCCAGAGCAACGCCCTGGGTATATTGTGCGAGTCTATTTAGCGCGCTGTAAGCGCAAAAGGAGTCAGTGAAATACTCGTTCGTTCCTTCCTTTTGCGCTTACAGCGCGCAAATTACCTTGTTCACTGCTACCCAGGGTGTTACCCTGGGCTGTATTCTTATTGGGCTTTCAGCCCGTCTTTGCTGATGTGCGTCTTTGCTGACACCATTTTAATTGGTTACTGCTCTGTACCTTATATTCTTACCTATATTTATATCCGTAGTGGGTGTGAACAAGGGCTAGGTGATAAGTGATAGCTTTTGCAGCATTGAAGCCTATCATGAATCATTGACATGCGGAGACAAATGTTGTATCTTTGCATCGTCAGTCAGAGAGATGACTGATTTACATTTATCATATTAACCCTAAAAACACACAAAATTATGGCAGTAATGTACAAGTTGTATCAGAACAACAAGAAAGATTCTAAGACTAAAGGTAAGTGGTATGCACGCGCTATTCATACCCAAATGACAGAAACGGATGTGCTGGCAGAACGCATTCAGCGCAACTGTACTGTAAAACGCAGTGACGTACTCGCAGTACTTTCTGAATTGGTAGAGGTGATGCAAGACGAATTGCAAGCCAGTCACGTAGTGAAGTTGAACGGTTTTGGCTTGTTCAAAATAGGTATGCGCACCAAACCCGCCGATACCGCAGCTAAGTTCAACGTCAGCGAGAACGTGGTGAACTTCCGCGTGAACTTCATCCCCGAGATGAAGGGCGGTGGCAAGGGAATGAAACGCAGTCGCAAGTTCTTGGACAAACTTAGTGTACAAGAAGCACCGAAGAACGCTGTGGATACCACCAAACCAGCAACTCCCGCCTCTCCATCGACCAACGGATAAGCGAGTATAGAGAAAGGAAAGAACCATGAAAAACACCAACTGGAAACTCATCATTAAATTGATTATCACGATTGCCACAGCCGTATTAGGCATTCTTAGTCAACAAGATCACGACGTCACAGACGAACGCTGAAGAGCCAACGAGTCTGTGAGTCCTTTAGCCAAACAATTGGCTGTTTGGAATGTCTATTTACGGTTTTGTATCAACATTCTTCTCTTGGCAGCAGCGATAGTAGCCATTCTCAGCTGTTCAAGAATCCTCTGAAAGCAAAGAGCCAACTCACAAAAGGGTTGGCTCTTTTTGGTTGGGTGTTACTGTTGTTTTGTTTGATTGTTTTCAGCCTCAGCAAACTATTTCGTTTTAGCAACGGAATATCACGGAAGAACGCGGACGTGCTGCCCCACACGGATTTTCATTGATAAAGTCATTTGTTGTTACAACAATCATGTTTTTTTTGTTTTAACAACAAATTAAACCAATCCAACAAATCCGATTCTGGGAATCAATGAACGCCAGCGTTCACCGAATGACACAAATTTAGCAAGACAACAATATTTTTTTACAACGAATGAAATTTGTGTGTGATTTCACGATACGTCCGTGTCGTTCCGTGTCCTTCCGTTGCAACGATGAGAAATATTATTTCCACTGCCTTATTGGCTTGAAATTCTGTTGTTTTATCTTGAGCAAAGGGTTTGCCTGCTGCAAAGACGGGCTGAAAGCCCAATAGGAAATTAGCCCAGGGCAGCGCCCTGGGTAATAGTGAACAAAGTAATTTGCGCTCTGAAAGAGCAACAGGAAGTAACGAACGAGTATTTCACTGGCTCTTTTTGCGCTTACAGCGCGCTGGATAGTAGGTACACTTGCCCTTCAATGAAAGAACCGTATCCCCCTTAAAGGAATAGCGAAAAATTTGAATTTTGCACGGATTCATCGTATCTTTGCAAAAACAAGATGACGGTATGAATGATGAATTTGTGTTAAGACCCATTGCCTATTTTCATTCGCCCTTTGCCTCCAAGTTTGGCATTCCCAAACAGAGTGGTGTGGTGCCACAGTTGGCAGGGACGGTGGTTTTCGAGCCAGCCTTTCGTGATGTGCATGCGCTGCGAGGCATTGAGGGATTTGATTATTTGTGGTTGGTGTGGAAGTTTAGTGCCAACCCACACGATGCTACCCATTTGTTGGTGCGTCCTCCGCTGTTGGGCGGCAACGAGAAGGTGGGCGTCTTTGCCAGTCGTTCGCCTTTCAGACCCAATCCCATAGGACTGTCGTCTGTGCGTTTGCAACGTGTGGAGTGGGAGAGCGAGTGCGGTCCTGTGCTTCACGTGTTAGGGGGCGACTTGATGGACGGCACCCCCATTTACGACATCAAACCCTACCTTCCCTTTACCGATAGTCATGCAGATGCACGGAGCGGATTTACAGATTTGTCGAAACTAAAACACTTGGACGTAAGGATGCCTGCGGAATTTTCTTCAGCCTTTACTGCCGAAGAGCGACAAACGCTGTTAGCGATATTGGCATTAGATCCCCGTCCTGCTTATCATGCAGAGGACACGAAGACGTATGGAATGCCATTTGCAGACAAAGAGGTGAAATTTCGTGTCATCGGGGGCAAGACCGTTGAAGTAGTGAGTGTGGAGCGATAGAAGCGAGCAAGCGTAGGCTTGTGTCACCTCATGCGCATTGAATGTTACTTTCATCAAATACTTGTTTCCTCGTATCTTCTTCCTTGAAAGGTGTGCAGCTCACGCATACGCTTGCAGAGCTTTTCGGTAAACTCATAGTTTTTTAGTCCCCATTGTGGAGCAATGAGAAGTTGTGGTGGCGACTGACTGACAAAGCGTTCGATGACCAAGTTTGGGCGCAGCTGCTCTAAATAGCGTATCATCACGTCCATGTATTCATCGACCGTGTACACATGAAAAGGCTTTTCCCTATATTCACGAGCCAGTTGGGTATGCTGAATGATTTGCAACTGGTGAATCTTCAAAATGTCGATGGGCAGTGCCGAGATGAGCGGTGCCTGCGCAATGGTTTCTGAAGCCAATTCACCAGGAAGTCCAACAATGATGTGTGCTCCCGTGCGGATGCCCCGTTGGTGCGTGCACTCAATGGCGTGCTGGCTCTCTGCAAAGGTGTGTCCACGACGGATGCGGCGCAGGGTATCGTCGTTGGCTGTTTCTACACCATATTCCACCAACAAGAAGGTTTTCCGATTCAGTTCTTCCAAATAATCGAGCAACTCCTCACTCATGCAGTCGGGGCGCGTTCCGATAACGATGCCCACCACGTCTTCTACCCTGAGTGCCTCTTCGTACATCGACCGTAACGACGCAATGGAACCATAGGTGTTGGTGTAGGCTTGAAAATAAGCCAAGTATTTCATGTCGGGATACTTGCGTGCAAAAAATCGCTTGCCCTCTTCTAATTGTGCCGTGATGCGCTGGTGAGGGTCGCAGTACGAAGGGTTGAAAGTGTGATTATTACAGTAGGTGCAGCCGCCAGTACCAATGCTGCCGTCTCGATTGGGACAGGTAAAACCTGCATCAATAGAAATCTTCTGCACCCGAAAGGGAAATTGCTCGCGAATCCACGAACCAAAGTCACGATATAGTTGTTCCATCGTTTGCAAAATTACGCAAATATCGTTATCTTTGCAATGCTAATGATAGAAGATTTTTTAAGCCAATGAAAAAGATGATGAGTTGTGCCCTTATATTGTTAATGGCACTTACCACAGCGAAAGCTACAGAGAAGATAACCTTGAAAGATATTGCCGACGGTGCTTTTGCTGCCGAACGGTTGACAGGCATTCGTCCCATTCCGGGTACCGACCAGTATGCCAGTATCAGCAAAGATGGGCAGCGTATTGTACAATATTCGTTCAAGACCGGCAAACAAACGGCTGTGTTGTTTGATGTGAAGCATACCATGGGTTCGACCATCAATTCGTTTGACGGCTACGAACTCTCGCCCGATGGCACGAAGATGCTCATACAGACCGCTACGGAGCGCATTTATCGCCGCTCGTTCAAAGCCAACTATTATATCTATACGGTGGCAAGCACCAAACTCGAGCCGCTCTCCGAGGGTGGCAAGCAGCAAGTACCCACGTGGTCGGCAGACGGGAAGCAGATTGCCTTTGTGCGCAACAACAACCTGCACCTTATCAAGCTGTTGTACGACAATGCCGAGAGTCAGGTAACCAAGGATGGACGCTTCAACGAAATCATCAATGGCATCCCCGATTGGGTGAACGAAGAGGAGTTTGGCACCAACCGTTCGTTCTGTTTCAATGCCGATGGCACCAAGATTTGTTGGATTAAATATGACGAATCGAAGGTGAAGAGCTATTCGCTACAACTCTTCAAAGGCTCACATCCCACACAAATGCAGTACGATGAATATCCGGGGCTGTACACCTATAAATATCCCAAAGCAGGGCAGGACAATGCGCAGGTATCGGTGTGGAGCTTTGATGTGAAGAGTCATCAGACGCGCCAGCTGCAAGTTCCCTTGGACGCTGACGGCTATATCCCTCGTATCAAGCCTACCAATGACCCCAATCGCATTCTTGTCTATACGATGAATCGGCATCAAGACGAGCTGAACCTCTTTGCGGTCAATCCATCGAGTACGGTGGCGACACTGCTGATCAAAGAAAAGGTGCCCAACTATGTTAAAGAAGAAGCCATGGAAGGCATCAAAATAGGAGAGAGCACCCTCCTCTTGCCGAGCGACAGAGACGGGTACATGAACGGCTATCTGTACAATATGAACGGTCAGCTGTTGCGTACCATTGGTAACGGGAAATACGATATTACTGCCTTTTATGGCTATGACGAAAAGACAGGAGATGTGTATTATCAGGCTGCCGCACTGAATCCACACGACCGACAAATCTTTGTGTCGCATCGCAACGGTAAGGAAGAGCGGCTCACTCTTCAAGAAGGGTGGAACGAAGCACTGTTCTCGGGTGACTATCAATATTTTATCAACACTTGGAGCGACTACGATCATCCGTATGTTTACACCGTTCGTGACCGAAAAGGGAAGGTACTCTCTACACGCATTGACAACCGAGCACTCTTGGCGAAGACGGCAAAATACGGTTGGACGCCCAAGGAAAAATTCTCTTTCACCACCTCAGAAGGCGTTACGCTCGATGGTTGGATGGTGAAGCCTGCCAATTTCAACCCTTCACATCGTTATCCCGTCATCTTGTTCCAATACAGCGGTCCCGGAAGTCAGCAAGTGGTGGATGCGTGGAAGGCAGGCTCCATGGGACAAGGTGGTGCTTTCGATTATTATTTGGCGCAGCAGGGCTTCATCGTGGTGTGTGTCGACGGGCGAGGCACGGGCGGTCGTGGTGCTGCTTTTGAAAAGGTGGTGTACCAGCGTTTGGGCGACTTAGAGTCGAAAGACCAAGTGGAGACAGCGCTTTGGTTGGGCAAGCAATCCTTTGTAGACAAAGAGAGAATAGGCATCTGGGGTTGGAGCTTTGGCGGATTTAACACCCTCATGAGCATGAGCGAGGGGCGTGGCGTGTTCAAGGCAGGCGTGGCAGTGGCACCGCCCACCGACTGGCGTTTCTATGACACCATTTATACCGAGCGGTACATGCGCACGCCAAAGGAGAATCCAGACGGTTATGCGCTCAATCCCATTGGGCGTGCATCGCAGTTGCAAGGTGCATTGTTGATTTGTCACGGTTTGGCAGACGATAACGTGCATCCGCAACATACTTTCGAATATTCTGATGCTTTGGTGCAGGCGGATAAGGATTTCCGTGAGATTTATTACACCAACCGCAATCACAGCATTTATGGCGGTAACACCCGTCATCACTTGATGCGACAAATAGCACAATTCTTTCAACATGAACTAAAATAAGCCACACTTAACATTGAATATTTTTTTTAACAACGAATTGAATATTTTTGAACAACGAATAAAACAAAAGAAACGAATTTTTTATTGCTGGAATGCCAATGAACGCAGGCGTTCAACGAATGCAACAAATTTCGAAAGACAATATTTTTTAACAACGAATAAAAGAAAAAGCAACGAATTTTCATTGCTGGAAAGCCAATGAACGCAGGCTTTCTACGAATGGACAACAAATTTAGCAGGAAAATTATTTTTAACAACGAAAAAACTTTTGCGAGATTTCACGACACGTCCGTGTCGTTCCGTGTTATTCCGTTGCTATGATGAGAAATATTATTTCAGCTGCCTTATTGGCTTGAAATTCTGTTGTTTTATCTTGAGTAAAGGGTTTGCGCGCTGCAAAGACGGGCTGAAAGCCCAATAGGAAATTAGCCCAGGGCAGCGCCCTGGGTAACAGTGAATCAAGTAATTTGCGCTCTGAAAGAGCAAAAGGAAGGAACGAACGAGTATTTCACTGGCTCCTTTTGCGCTTACAGCGCGCAATTAGTTAACTACCGCTAACCCAGGGTGTTACCCTGGGCTGTATTCCTTTTGGGGCTTCGCCCCGTCATTGCTCGTAACCACGGTTGCTGCACATTGCCCCTATTCGGACTTCGTTCCACTATTGCTCGTAACCATCCCTGCTACTGCAATACCCGATATTCTCTTGGTTCATGGAATGTACTGTTTGCCGCAACAGGATTTCACAATAAAATCATTCGACGTTCTAAAAAATATTGTTGTCTTGCTAAATTTGTGTCATTCGTTGAACGCCTGCGTTCATGGATTTCCAACAATGAAAATTCGTTTTTTTTGTTTTATTTGTTGTTAAAAAATTACCCTTGCAGGAGTTGCGTTGGTTGTTCAAGAATATCAATCTTTGTTTATCGTTGTGCAATCGTGCGGAAAATTTGCGCATCATCCTTGCTGTTGACAGTGTGGCAAGGACGCATAAAAGCCTAATTTATAACATTTGAAGACAAAAAGAGAGGGATGAGTACTCAGGAGTTGGGTTCTCATCCTTTTTTTTACGCATAGAAAGAGCAGACGAACGAGCCATGCCAACCGAAAACGGCGCAGGTGGGCATAGGTACGTAAAACGTTGGAATAGCCCACCAGTTCTTTGCGGTATTGAAAAAGGGTGTGCATTGCCTCTTCGGTCTTAGCGAGAAAGCTGCGGTTCGACTCAAACGTGCCGAAGCCTACGGGATTGTCGATGTGCAGAATAGGAATGCCTGCCGTGCGCAAGGTCTTTCCAAACAGCACATCCTCATAGCCATAGGTCTGTATGCGCTCGTCAAGGGGGTGCGCTTCCATGACCCACTTTGCCACTAAAAAGTTGGAAGTGTGAAACTGCTGGTAAGGTTGTTTGTTGCGTTGGGCGGCATCTTGCGTTAGTTCAGCCGCT
Source organism: Hoylesella timonensis S9-PR14 (assembly GCF_000762405.1). GTDB lineage: Bacteria > Bacteroidota > Bacteroidia > Bacteroidales > Bacteroidaceae > Prevotella > Prevotella timonensis_A. The sequence continues at coordinate 16,374 of NZ_JRPQ01000125.1, forward strand.
TTTTCATAGCGATATCTCAGGGTTCCATCGTGCGGCAGCCTGTCACGCTGCACGCAGTTGCCACCATGAACCACCGTTGCTTCGGGGGGTGTTTGCAAGTATCGTTCCAAGAAATCAGGACTGACAATCTCCATGTCGCTGTCTAAGAAAAGGAGCCACCGATAGCGTGCCATGGAAGTAAGGATGTTGCGTATTTTGGCACGTCCCACATTCGTTTCTCTACGCACGAACCGTGTGTTTCTTAACTCATTAATGTAAGCAGCTTGAAGTAATACTTTAGGGCGGTTAGATGCATCATCTAACACGATTATCTCATAGCTTAAACCCGACAAACGCATGGCTTGTTGTGCCAAGCTGTTCACCAGTTCTGCACAACAATCGTTGTAGGTGGGAATGAGGATAGAGAGTTCGGTGCGATTCATGTTTCAGGTTTGCGCTGTGCGTTGGGAGGTTGGTGTTGGCTGTCGTTAGAACTGTTCTTTGTGCAGCTCTCGCTTGAGATACTGCCCCGTCACGCTGTCTTTGCATTTCGCTATCTCTTCGGGCGTGCCAGTAGCCACCAAGTTACCCCCTTTGTCTCCTCCGTCGGGTCCGAGGTCGATGACATGGTCGGCATACTGAATCACATCCAAGTTGTGTTCGATGACAAGGATGGAGTGCCCTCGATTGAGCAGTGCGTCGAATGCCGACAGCAAACGCTTGATGTCCAAATAATGAAGTCCTGTGGTAGGCTCGTCGAAGATGAACAGCGTGGGTTCCTGCTTCTCACGTCCGATGAAGTAAGCCAGTTTCACACGTTGATTTTCACCGCCCGAGAGGGTAGAGGAGCTTTGTCCTAATTTGATGTATCCTAAGCCCACATCATAGAGTGGTTGCAATCGGGCGACAATCGACTTCTGTTGCAACGCATCGAAAAACTCGATGGCTTCGGCAATGGTCATGTTCAGCACGTCGTTGATGTTCTTTCCTGCCACACGAACGTCTAACACATCTTTCTTAAAACGCTGACCGTGACAAGCCTCGCATTCTAATTCCAAATCAGCCATGAATTGCATCTCCACGGTAATGGTGCCTGCGCCCTTGCACTCCTCGCAGCGTCCGCCTTCGGTGTTGAAGGAGAAGTATTGTGCCGAAAAACCTAATTGTTTTGCCAATGGCTGTTCGGCAAACAGTTGTCGAATGGCATCATACGCTTTGACATAAGTGGCAGGATTGCTTCGCGAACTCTTGCCAATGGGGTTTTGGTCGACAAACTCCGCGTGCTGGATGTATTTCCAGTCGCCTTCTAAGGAGATGTATTCGCCGGGCTGCTCTGCCACCTCGTTGAGATGACGTTTCAACGCAGGGTAGAGAATACCCTTGACGAGTGTTGATTTTCCCGAACCGCTGACGCCCGTAACGGCAGTAAGTACGTTGAGCGGAAAGCTGACATCAATGCCTTTCAGGTTGTTTTGGCGTGCTCCTACCACTTTGATAGCATGGTTCCACGACCGTCTGGAGGTGGGCATATCAATGGTCTCGTTGCCTGTGAGGTATTGTATGGTGTGCGAACGTGGATATTTGCGTGCCATTTCCGCAGGATGTTGTAACACCTCTTGGAGCGGTCCATTGAACACAATCTCGCCTCCCAATCGTCCTGCATCGGGACCCACGTCGATGAGGGTGTCGGCAGCGCACATCATTTCTTTGTCGTGTTCTACCACCATGACGGTGTTGCCTAAGGCTTGCAGCTTTTTCAGCACCTCAATGAGTCGCTGCGTGTCACGACTGTGCAGACCGATGCTTGGCTCGTCCAAGATGTAGAGCGAACCTACGAGCGAGCTGCCCAATGAGGTGGTGAGGTTGATGCGCTGACTCTCGCCGCCACTGAGGGTGTTCGACTGTCGGTTGAGCGTGAGATAACCCAAGCCCACATCGAGGAGGAATTGCAAGCGATTGTTGATTTCGGTGAGCAGTCGCTTGCCTATTTGCTGGTCGTGTTCATCGAGTGTCAGCTCATTGAACCATTGCTTGAGGTTGACAATGGGCATCTCCACCAAGTCGGTGATAGACATGCCTTGAATTTTCACCCAACTGGCTTCTTGCTTCAACCGTGTGCCGTGACAGGTAGGACACACAGTTCTGCCCCTGTATCGGCTCATCATGACACGGTATTGTATTTTGTATTGGTTCTCCTTCACCATTTGGAAGAAGGCATCAATGCTCACTTGGTCGTGAATGTCCTTTTGCTTTTCTGAGGGCAGTCCGTGCCACAACATGTCTTTCTCTTTGCGCGACAGTTCCAGATAAGGTTTGAAAATGGGGAAGTTGTCTTGGGCAGCCCGTCGGCAAAATTCGTTTTTCCATTCGCCCATCTTCTCGCCGTGCCAGCACTGTACACAACCGTCGTACACGCTGAGGGTGGTGTTGGGAATGACTAACTTCTCGTCAATGCCAATGATGCTACCAAAACCCTCGCAGGTGGGGCAGGCTCCTAAGGGCGAATTGAACGAAAAGAGGTTGTCGTTGGGTTCCTCGAACTTCATGCCGTCGGCTTCGAAGCGTGTGGAGAAGTGATAGGTGATGTTGGAAGGGAAGAACACGAGCATACATTCGCCGTGCCCTTCGTAGAAGGCAGTTTCTGCCGAATCGGTTAATCGTGAAATGGTATCTTTGTCATTGTTCACCGATAGGCGGTCGATGAGGAGGAAAATCTGGTCGAGAGGGATTGCCTTGAGTGCCGCCTTGTCTTGCAAGAGGTCGTCAATGCGCACAAACTCGTTGTTCAGCCACAGTCGGGTGTAGCCTTCTTGTATCTCCATTTCGAGTTGTTTCTCCAGTGTTCGCCCCTCAATGAGGTGCAGGGGTGATACCACCGCAAACTTGGTGCCTGCGGAATATTGCAGCATGCAGTCCACCAAGTCGTCGGTAGAATGCTTCTTCACCTCTTCACCGCTGATGGGCGAAAAGGTTTTGCCGATGCGTGCAAACAGCAGTTTCAGGTATTCGTATATCTCGGTAGAGGTGCCTACCGTGCTGCGCGGATTGCGTGCAATGACCCGTTGCTCAATGGCAATGGCAGGGGGCAGCCCCTTGATGAAGTCGCATTCGGGCTTGCTCATGCGCCCCAAGAACTGGCGTGCATAGGCAGAGAGCGATTCTACATAGCGGCGTTGACCTTCGGCATAGAGTGTGTCGAAGGCCAACGAGGATTTGCCAGAGCCGGAAAGTCCGGCAATGACAATCAGTTGATTGCGTGGAATACGGATGCTGATGTTTTTCAGATTGTTGACACGAGCACCCTTTATTTCTATATCTTCGTTCATGTTTACGAGTTCATCGACAACAGAAACTCTTCGTTGTTGCGGGTTCTCACCATGCGGTCGTGCAGCGTGTGCATTGCCTCCACGGGATTCATGTCGGCAATGTATTTGCGCAAAATCCACATCCTGTCGAGTGTGGTCTTGTCTTGCAGCAAGTCGTCGCGTCGTGTACTCGATGCCACCAAGTTGACCGCTGGGAAGATGCGCTTGTTGGAGAGTGAGCGATCCAGTTGCAACTCCATGTTTCCTGTACCTTTGAACTCCTCAAAAATCACTTCGTCCATCTTGCTACCTGTGTCGATGAGGGCTGTGGCAATGATGGTGAGCGACCCTCCGCCCTCAATGTTTCGGGCTGCACCGAAGAATCGTTTGGGCTTTTGCAGTGCGTTGGCATCCACACCACCCGTTAAGACCTTGCCTGAGGCAGGACTCACCGTGTTGTAGGCGCGCGCCAATCGGGTAATGGAGTCGAGGAATATCACCACATCGTGTCCACATTCCACCATGCGTTTGGCTTTCTCTAAGACGATGCCTGCTATCTTCACATGACGCTCGGCAGGTTCGTCAAAGGTGGAAGCGATGACTTCTGCATTCACCGTGCGTGCCATGTCTGTCACCTCCTCGGGTCGCTCGTCAATGAGCAACATCATGAGATACGCCTCGGGGTGGTTGGCAGCAATGGCATTGGCAATGTCTTTCATCAAGATGGTTTTACCAGTCTTGGGTTGTGCCACGATGAGCGCACGCTGCCCCTTACCGATAGGTGAGAAGAGGTCGACGATGCGGGTCGATAGATTCGTGGTTTCGCGATCACCGCAGAGCGTGAACTTCTCGTCAGGGAAGAGGGGTGTGAGGTGTTCAAACTGGATGCGGTCACGTACCTCGTTGGGATTGCGACCGTTGATTTTGTCAATGGTGGTGAGTGGAAAGTATTTTTCTCCGTCGTGAGGTGGACGTACACGGCATTGTACTACATCTCCTGTCTTCAGACCGTATTTCTTGATTTGCGAACTGGCAACATAGACATCATCGGGCGATGAGAGGTAGTTGTAATCACTGGAACGCAAGAAGCCATAGCCATCGGGCATGGTTTCTAACACTCCGTTGGCTTGTATGAGGTCTGCAAAATCGTATGCAGGCTGATTGGCGTTGGTCATAGGGGTGGGAGCTTGGTATGAAGTGGGAGGATTGATAGGAGTGGTGGGATTGTCTAACATGTCAAAGTTAGGCACTGCACCTTGATCCATGATGGGCAGGTCTTGCACGATAATGAAGTCGGTGCCGTCGCCGGGGTCGCCTTCCCAAATTCCGTCCATGACATTCTCTCGGTGTTCTTGTACGTTTTCGTTGTGTGCATCTACTTTCGCCTGTAATTGTGCCAAGAGGTTGCTCATCCCTTGCTCTTTGTGAGGCTCTTCAGATGTGGCAGTGGCGTTTTCTTCGGGTATCACCTCTTCTCCTTGTTCTTCAGGAATGGCGTTGTCCTCCTCTGTGAGGGAAGTGTCAGCAGACTTTTCTTCCTCCGCTTTCTGCTCTTCCTCTTGTGAGGTTAGCGCATTTTCTTTGTTTTTGGCTTCAATCATTGCCAAGAGTTCAAGTTCTCTCTTCGTTTTTCTACCACGGTGTTTGGGCATGGCAGCCAACTCTTCTTCGGGCGAGAGTGCAGGCGTTTCATCATCTGCGGGGGTGTCTTCCTCCAACTGGTCCTTAAACAGGGAAATAGGTTCGTTGACTGGTCTGTTTTTCTTCAGGTCAAAGTTTTCGCCCTCCTTGCCATTCACCGAATACACTCTGTCGATTTCGTGCTTAGCAATACGGACTCTCTTGCGCTTCGTTCCTGTCGAAGCACTGTTGTCATCGTCTGCATTTTGTTTCTCGAGTATGGTATCTATGAGTTGTTCGGGCGTTTGTGTTGCATCAAGATTTGCACCCAATTCTTGTGCGATATCCGTCAATTCTCGGACATCCTTAGATGATAATTCGTCTTTGCTATACATTTTAGTATAATAAGTGTTGATTGAAATAGTGTCGTTTCAGAACAGAAACGAGCGGTATGTTTTTTATTTGATGCAAAGATACAAAAAAGTTGACGGCTATGGAGTGGGGCGAACGTATTATTTTTAACGTTTAATCTTTGTTAACATCTTTCCTCCTCTGTTGTCAGTGGTTCGCCAACTCCCTCGCAGACTTGTTGGAAGTAAAAAAAACTTGCACAGTATTTTCGTTTCTTTCGCTTCTTTCGTTGTTAAAAAATATCCTTGTTGCAACCTCACACCCTGTTACGATGCAACGGAAAAATATTTTTCATCGTAGCAACGGAATGACACAGAACGACACGGACGTGTCGTGAAAACTCGTGAAATCCTGTTGCGGCAAACAGTACATTCCATGAACCAAGAGAATATCGGGTATTGCAGCAGCCATGGTTACGAGCAATAGTGGAACGATGTTCGAATAGTGCAATGTGCAGCAACTGTGGTTACGAGCAAGGACGGGGCGAAGCCCCAAAGGGAATACAGCCCAGGGCAATGTGTAGTAATCACAATACAAGCAATAAGGGGCGAAGCCCGAACAGGAAAATAATCCAGCGGAATGTTNAGCANCCAANGTTATNAGCAGGGACGGGGCGAAGCCCCAAAAGCAAAATAATCCTGCGGAGTGTGCAGCAGCCATGGTTACG
>NZ_JRPQ01000126.1 GCF_000762405.1 Hoylesella timonensis S9-PR14
TGGCTAAAATCTTCGAAATAGAAAAAAATAATAGGCAAACGGCAGACAAAAATGGGGTGATTTTAACAAATCAAACCCCAAATTTCGTTGGAACAATGCTCCAACGAGCTTGGAAACATGTTACAAGGGCGTTAGAAACATGCTATAACACCCTTAAAGCATGCAAATAGCGGGCTTAGAATCATGCTTCAGCGGACAAAAATCGGGAAAAATGGGAAGAAAAAGAAAGGCGATAATCGTAACANGTTTCATGACAACGCATTACGAACATCGCTCATATTTGGCGTATTTGCCACCAACAGTGCCGCTGGTGGTCTACATGCGAGTTTTGAGAGGCACTTTGTAAAGAAAATTCAGCATCTTTTTGATGAAGAGACGCACCTTAGTTTGTCCACTTTTTTTGTCCCAATCGTGGGTCGGTTTTCGTGCCTTCGATTGAGAAGGAGCGAGGGTACACCGCCCCATGACTTATTTGGAGCGAACAAACACCAACTCCTTGGGCAGCTTTTTCCACTTTCTGTTGCGGGCTATCTTAATAGTGCTTCCGTCCATTTGCTTGAGTGTGAAGGTGTTGTCACTGTTCTTGGTGAGCGTCGCTACCAAGTCCTCGCTGCCATAGTCGTTGATGATTTGCAAGGTGGCAACGTTCTTTCGAACTTTGGCAGAGGTGATGAGCCATTTGCGAGAATCGATGCTGTCTCCCAAGAACCCCGACATCGTGCCCAATAATTCTTGTTCTGGCACTTCGATGTTATTGTCGTAAAAGTTCATTTGGATATAAATTCGGTATTCAGCGTTGCCAATCGTCCCCTGAAAGGGCTTTGCCGCCTGTTGTTGTGCCATGGCTCCGAGCGTGCAGAGCCATAAAGCCAGACCTGTTAGTATGGTTTTCATCATCTTGAAATGTTTGGTTGTTGCAAAGTTACTGTTTTATATCAATAAAAGCAGGTTTTTTAAGATATTATGAACATTTATGTTTGGTATTCACCTTTTTTATATTATCTTTGTTGCAAAATATTCAACTTTAATGACAACTAACGAGTTACTTCCCGATTATCTTTTTGAGTCGAGTTGGGAAGTTTGTAATAAAGTAGGAGGCATCTATACGGTGCTCTCTACGCATACAAAAACATTACGAGATCTGTTGCAAGATCGTCTTATTTTTATCGGTCCGGATTGTTGGAAACAACGTCCATGTCCGTATTTCTTACCCGATGATTCCCTTTTCGCCGCATGGCAACAACAAGCCAAAGAGGAAGGACTCCGTGTGCGATTGGGGCGTTGGGATATTCCGGGAAAACCCATTGTCATTTTGGTGGATTTTGAGCCTTTCTATGCGCAGAAAAACCAACTTTATGCGGAGTTTTGGAACCTTTATCAAGTGGATAGCTTGCATGGCTACGGCGATTATGACGAGGCGTCGATGTTTTCGTATGCTGCCGGAAGGGTAGTGGAAAGCTTTTATCGCTCCCAACTGAATGCCACCCAACGCGTGGTGTATCATGGACACGAATGGATGACAGGACTTGGGTTGCTGTATGTGCGGCAACATGTGCCCGAAATAGCGACCGTCTTTACCACCCATGCCACCAGTATAGGGCGTAGCATTGCTGGAAACCACAAACCGCTCTATGCCTATCTCTCTGCCTATCAAGGCGATCAGATGTCGAGAGAACTCAATATAGAGAGCAAGCACTCGGTAGAAAAACAGACGGCGCACCATGTCGACTGCTTCACTACCGTGAGTGAAATCACGGCAAGCGAGTGCGCAGAACTCTTGGACAAACCTGTGGACGAGGTGTTGCCAAACGGTTTTGAAGACTCTTTTGTACCACAAGGAGCCGCCTTTACACGTCAGCGGAAAACTGCTCGAAAGCGATTGCTACAAGTGGCAAACGCTTTGATGGGGCATGCCTTTGGCGATGACACCCTCATTGTGTCCACCAGTGGGCGCTATGAGTTCAGAAACAAAGGCATTGATGTGTTTATCGATGCCATTCACCGTTTGCGACAGTCGCAGCACCTGTTGTCGAAAGACGTGTTGGCGGTGATTGCCGTCCCAGGTTGGGTGAGTGAAGCCCGCGCCGACTTGCAGCAACGACTCACAGAGCCACAGTGCTACGACACACCTTTATCATATCCCATGCTCACGCACTGGTTGCACAACATGGAGCAAGATGCGGTGCTGACAAAGCTGGCACAGTTGGGTTTGCAAAATCAGTCCAGTGATAGGGTGAAGGTGATGTTTGTCCCTTGTTATCTCACGGGCGATGACGGCATTATTCAGTGCCCGTATTACGACTATCTGTTGGGCAACGATTTGTGCGCCTATCCGTCGTACTACGAGCCTTGGGGATATACGCCGCTCGAAGCAATAGCCTTCAAGGTGCCTTGCATCACCACCAATTTGGCAGGCTTTGGCATGTGGGCAGCCCACGAAGCTGGCACCACTCGGTTAGTGGAGTCGGGGGTTGAGGTAATTCATCGCACCGATGACAACGCTGCAGACGTGGCACAAGACATGGCGAACCTCTTGTTGCAGTTTGCCAACCTGCCCGCCGAGGAGGTAAATCGCATTCGAAGAAAGGCAGCAGCACTGTCTAAGAAGGCGCTGTGGAGTAAGTTCATCAAATATTATCTTTCTGCCTATAGTGAGGCACTGAAGAAAGCTGAAGAGAGAAATAAAATCAATTAAAACCAAGATAAGAAACAAATTTATGAAGATTAAAACAGGTTATGCCAATTCGCCTCAATGGAAAGAGGTGACCATCAAGTCAAGATTGCCCGAACAATTGAAGTGTTTGGACGAAATGGCGCACAACATGTGGTTTGGTTGGAATCACGAGGCACGCAGCTTGTTCAAGAGTTTGGACGAGAAACTGTATGAAGAAGTGAACCAAAATCCCGTCTTGTTGCTCGACAGACTGAGCTATGACCGCAAGGAGGAGATTGTGAACAATGCTGCCATGATGCAGCGTGTGCAGGATGTTTATCAGCAGTTCCGCACGTATATGGATGTGGAACCTGATAAGAGTCGCCCTTCTGTGGCTTATTTCAGCATGGAGTATGGTATCAATCAGGTGTTGAAAATCTACTCTGGCGGTTTGGGAATGTTGGCAGGCGATTACCTCAAAGAGGCATCGGACAGCAACGTCGACATGTGTGCCGTTGGTTTCCTATATCGCTACGGCTACTTCAAACAGTCGTTGAGCATGGACGGTCAGCAAGTGGCACAATACGAAGCACAAAACTTTAACGCCTTACCCATTGAACGTGAGGTAGATGAAAACGGCAACCCTATCGTGGTAGACGTTCCTTATCTCGACTACACGGTGCATGCCTACGTTTGGCGTGTCAATGTGGGGCGCATCAAGCTCTACCTCTTGGATACCGATAACGACATGAACTCGCCTTACGACCAGTCTATCACGCACGCTCTGTACGGTGGAGACTGGGAGAACCGCTTGAAACAAGAGATTATGTTGGGTGTGGGCGGTATGTTAGCACTGAAAAAATTAGGCATCAAGAAGCAAGTTTACCACTGCAACGAGGGTCATGCGGCACTCTGTAATTTGGAACGCTTGTGCGATTATGTGAAGAGCGGACTTACCTTCAATCAGGCAATGGAGCTGGTAAGAGCCTCCTCATTATATACGGTGCATACTCCTGTACCTGCTGGACACGACTACTTCGATGAGGCTTTGTTCGGAAAGTATATGAATGGCTATCCTGCGCTGTTGGGCATCTCGTGGGATGAGTTCATCGGCATGGGACGAGAAAATCCTGACGACCACACAGAAAGATTCTGTATGAGTACCTTTGCTTGCAACACTTCGCAGGAAGTCAACGGTGTGAGCAAGCTGCATGGCTGGGTGAGTCAGAAAATGTTTGCACCTATCTGGCAGGGCTATTATCCTGAAGAGAGTCATGTGGGTTATGTCACCAACGGTGTGCACTTACCCACATGGACCTCTACCGAGTTCCGTCGCATCTATGACAAGTACTTTGATGCGTCGTTCATGAGCGATCAGAGCAACGAAGAGATTTGGCACGACATCTATCAGGTGCCAGATGCCGAAATATGGGAAACGCGTATGGCGTTGAAGAAGAAGTTGGTAGCCTATATTCGTGAGAAGTTTACGGAGAATTGGCTCAAGAATCAGGGCGACCCTTCGCGTGTGATGTCTCTCTTGGAGCGCATCAACCCCAATGCGCTGATGATAGGTTTCTGTCGTCGCTTTGCTACTTACAAGCGCGCCCACTTGTTGTTTACCGACATTGAGCGACTCTCTAAGATTGTCAACAATCCCGAACGTCCAGTGTTGTTCTTCTTCTCAGGCAAGGCGCATCCTGCCGATGGCGCTGGACAGGGTCTCATCAAGAAGATTTATGAAATCAGTCAGCGCCCCGAGTTCTTGGGTAAGATTATCTTCTTGGAAGACTATGACATGCAGTTGGCACGTAGATTAGTATCGGGCGTGGATATTTGGATGAACACACCAACTCGTCCGCTCGAGGCATCGGGTACATCGGGCGAGAAAGCCGAGATGAACGGTGTGGTAAACCTCTCTGTGCTTGACGGCTGGTGGGTTGAAGGTTATCGCGATGGTGCAGGATGGGCATTGCCTCAGAAGCGAACCTACGAGAACCAAGCGTACCAAGACCAGTTGGATGCTTCTACTATCTACTCAATGTTAGAGAACGAGATTATCCCGATGTTCTACCGACATGGAGAGCAGGGTTATAGCAAGGAGTGGGTGAAGACCATCAAGAATTCTATTGCCACCATTGCTCCGCATTACACCATGAAGCGTCAGTTGGACGATTATTTCAGTAAATTCTATATCAAACAGGCGCAACGTTTCGAGCAGTTGGATGCCAACAATCACCAAATAGCCAAAGACATCGCCCAGTGGAAAGAAAATTTGGTTGCGCATTGGGATGCGATCAATGTGGTTTCCAAGGACACTACCTTCTTGGAGAATGGCGGTGAAACGGGTGTACGCTATCAGGTGAAGTACGTGATTGACGAGCAAGGCTTGGACGATGCCATCGGCTTGGAAATCGTATCATTGCGTACACTGCCCGACAGTGATGGACGTGAAGTGTACAAAATCATTCCGTTCAAGATGGTAAAGCATGAAGGAAACCAATATACCTTCGTGGCAGAATTGGAACCCGATGTTGCAGGCACCTTCAAATTGTGTGTGCGCATGTATCCAAAGAATGCTTACCTGCCTCACCGTCAGGACTTCTGTTATGTGAAATGGCTCGACTAAATTGGTCGATACATCACTGATATACCTTTCAAAAAAAAGCACTTCGCAACTCTTGATGCGAAGTGCTTTTTTTGAAAGGTATGCCAAAGTTTTTTCCTATTTGATCGTATTCTGTTGCTCTTTTTCTCTTTGCAACGGAATAACACGGAACAACACAGAGGTGAGGTAAAGTTCGTTACGGCAGACAGTGCATGTCATCGCATCTTTTAACAACAAAAAACGCAAAAGAATCAAAAATACATTGCCGCAAAAGTCAATTGACGAAAGAACGCCCCGTTCTTTCGTTGCTTCATAACACTCGCATATTTTCGTTTTTTCTGTGGAGTTCGTTGTTCTTTTCTTCTACACTGTTCACAACAAGAAAAAATACCATCTTACATGAAAGAACTGTGCTTATTATAAAAAAAAATATTTAATTAAAATTTGTAAGTATTGATAATTATGACTATCTTTGCAGAAATTTACAACAATTTATAACAATCTGTATTTAGCACATGGGCGATGTTTCTGCATATTCCGATGTTGCATATTTGTTTTTTGATAGCAGGAAAAAGGAGGAAATAATGTTAATGAGTGTTATTACCCCCCCCCCAAGTATTATATTATATTAACAAAACGCTTTTTACGTGCTTACCTTGTTCGCAAAGGTAAGTCCACTTCGTGACGCACGATTGCTATGGGCAGTCTTGCGCAAAGGGCGTTTGCACTTATTTCACAGCAGAATATTCATAAAACCTATAAACTTTTTCAACGATGAAACAACGTTACATGCTTAAAACAAAACGACGCGGTATATTCCTCGTCTTGTTCCTAATGATGACCCTGCCAATGGTGGCGCAAAATGCTGTCGAATATTTCGAAGAAGGCGGTCTGAAATACCGCATACTGGATGCAACAAAACAAACCATCAGCGTAGAGCCCCAAACAGATTTTTCAAAATATGACCCAGCTGCTGGAGACAACCACCCTGCCTATGATAATCAGTTGAGTGGAACATTAGACTTCACCAATCCCGTCTTTCACGGTGGTAAACAATGGACGGTGACCGAGATTGGCGAAAGGGCTTTACAGAGAGTAAACATCACGGAGGTGATACTTCCTGAAGGCATCACAAAAATTGGATACAAAGCGTTTTTCAAGACAATTTCATTGAAAAATATCAATTTCCCAAAATCCTTGAAGGCTATTGAACAACAGGCATTCCGTGGTAGCGGTTTGACAGAGGTCAACATCCCTGGCGCAACGGCAATAGGCAATGCAGCCTTTTTGTCATGCACCGACATGAAAACGCTCACGATACCAAACGTGACATTCTTGGGAACGATGTGTTTCAGGCATTGCTCCCAGCTGAAAACCGTGACGGTTCCGGTTTCCGCAAATATAGGAAAAAAACTAGATGCGTCATTGAAAGATTATAATCTGTTGTTCAATTTGATCAAAAACAAAAAAAAGTCGATATATTACGAGAACAACTCCGGTAACGTAGCCTTTGGCGATTGCTATAACTTGACAGAAGCAACCCTGCAGGATGGCATCACGACAGTTCCTGAAGCCATGTTCTCTTTTTGCGGAGACTTGAAAAACATCACTATCCCAGCCTCGGTAAAAAGTGTTCAAGACGACGCTTTCAGATGCTGCTTTAGCCTTACCTCCATGAACATTCCAGAAGTGGAAAGTATAGGGAATAGTGCCTTTTTAGAGTGTTGGAATTTAAGGGGCGACTTGATTCTATCCAATAAAGTGAAAGAGATAAAAGATTTTGCCTTTGATCACACTGGTTTTTCAGGGATTAAATGGGAAGGAACTGACGGATGCAAGATAGGCAATAGCGTGTTTCACAACTGTCCTTTATTGGAGTACGTTGACCTACATAAGCTAAAAGCCCCCACGGTAAATAATAAAACATTGACACGGCATGACCCAAACTCGCAGGCTAACTTCGCAAATGGATTGCTGTCGCGCACCATTGTTTACCTTCCCCAAGGCGTGGACTTCGGTTTCGAGGATGGAGAGGATGTGAACTTTGTAAAGAGTGATGGCACATGCACTAAACTGAGTGTGCAGGATGGCGCCGACTTCGAGTTCCCCATAAAGTTCACGGCTAAAGAGGCTGTCTATAATAAATGGGAGGTAGATGCAATTCCATTAGATCCAGAAAATAGCAAGATTCGTTACGCTGATTGGAACTGGTTGTGGGATACTGACGACTCGAAAACATATGATTTTGGAGATTTTCTCTTTTTTGAAGAGGATGAAGATGGTAAAGGTGAAATAATGCCCCTTATCGAATATCGTGACTTCTCTGGTATAAAAGATGGCAAGAACTGCTTCACCATGTTGCTGCCCTATGAGGTTAAATTACCGAAAGGCTTCCGTGCTTACGAACTACACTTAAAAGACAACTACGCAACTCCTCTTCAAGGAGAAAGCGATTATACGCAATATTACTTGTTCCAATCTGTTGATGATGGGAGCGTGCTCGAAGCCAACAAGCCTTACCTGCTGCGCATTGTAGACGGACAGGAACATACCTCAGAGGAATTTGTTGCCACTGACGTGAAGATTGCGGCATCGGGTAGTACTGTCAAGGTAAATGATGATGGCAATGAAGTCACCGAGACATCTTCAACCTCCGCTTTTCACAACGTCTATTCCGGCACGCTCAAGCCGCAAGGTTATAAAGCTGTTGAGCCTAATCAGGAATTCCTCTTCATGGGCGGCACGGAGCGACTTAACAATGAATTGGCTGCCAATCTCAACACTTGGTTGCTGAACACGGACAGCAAGGGGATTGACGTATGGAGGCCAGTAAATGGAGGAACAGCCACAGCGGCACCATTCCGTGGCTACATCCAACCAAGGAACAATGCGACGAGCAATGCCAAGCACTTTATCGTCCTTATGGAAAACGAGACAACGGGGATAGACGACTTGCAGCAAGACAAGGCACTGAACGGCGCACAGCGCATCTACACACTCGACGGACGCTACGTAGGCACCAGCTTCGATACCCTGCCTAATGGCATCTATGTAATCAAAGGTAAGAAAATTGTAAAATAACGCAAGATGAAAACAGAAAACCTCAACAACAAAGTGCGCATGAATAGAAAGCGCACTTACATCAAACCTTGTATCGACATCATCAAGCTGGAAACAAACTATGGAGTGATGGAGGCTAAGAGCATAGCCATCGATGAACATACCCCAGCTACAGGTAGCGGCAACGCCAAGCAATTTGACATGTCTGAAGATACGTGGGGTGACAACCACGAAGGCGATATAGACATCTTTAAATAAAGACAGCTCCACTCACGATGCCGTCTATTCACCATGAGGCGGTATAGAAGGACAGGGTTACCTTTCGACCAAACGGGACGACAGGTAACCCTGTTTCGTATATAGACCTTGCCATACATGGCGCTTTCGTTTACGCTAATGTGTTGAACAACAAACGTAAAGTAGGACATACATGCAACAGCCCATTCAACTCCGGAAAGGTCACGAGAATGTTTCTTTGCCTTGTCTAAAGATGAATGGGCTGATATGGATATGCTTATCACTTAACTACTTTCTTGCCACCGATGATGTAGATGCCCTTTGGCAGTGACTTGAGCTGTTGCTCGCCTTTGCCTACCATTACACCTTGCAGGTTGTATATGAGCATCGGCTCGTGGCTGACGTGAGGAGCAGCGATTGCGGTTGATGCGTCTTTTGCCATGTAGAACGGTGTCTTTAGGATGCGCTCCCGTTTAGGTATGTATTCCATCCCACCATGGATGAAGTCTTCTTGTTTCTCTACCTTGTAGCCATACGCGTAAATGGCATATTGCGCCCCGGCGACAACGTTGTCTATCGAGAACGGTATTTCCTTCTTGCTGTTGGCGGGAATGATGTCTGCCAGCGAGAGTTTGTTTTCAAGGTAAGCTGCGTCCGTATCGCCTTTCTTGCAACGCAGTTCAATGTCGAATCCACCGCAATAGTCAGCATTCTCGCTGTTGGTCACAATGAGTTTCCCCTTCATGGCAGGAGCTTTGAAAGCGTTTTCCTCACTTTGTTCGATTTTCACCTCAACCGAAGGAATGTTTTTCGACTTAGGTTCAGTAATGGTAATGTTTCCTTTAGAGCTGATAGTGGCGCCCGACTTGCATTCGAAGGAGTAGTCGAACTCTCCAGCCACCTTTGGATACAGCTCAAACATCACGTCTGTCGTCTGTCGTGCTGGCAGGAAGGTGGTGGTAGAAGCCACATAGTCATATTTGAAGAGCATGTCGAAGGTGTCGTACAGCTCGTCGCCCTTGTTCTCTATGGTGAGGGTGACGAACAAGGGACGTCCCGCCTCCTTGCCGCCTTTCACGTCCACTTTCTTCACCTCTAAAACAGGCTTGGCAGTGGAAGTCTTCAGTTCCGTGTCGGTAATCTCTATCTCCTGCGCCATTTCTCCAATGCCGCCACAGGCTTTCCATTCGCTTTCTCCTTGTATGCGGTAAACGGGTAGCACGGTGTACTTTCCTTTGGCGAGGGTGTGTGGTATGTTGAAGTTCGCTTCGTTCCTTTGTATCTTGCCGTCGGTCTTGAACGTTGAGCTGAACAGCTTGACGGCGTTTATCAATCTACCTCCCTGCCAGAAGCCTAAGCCGCAATCGGCATCAAAGGCTTCGCCGTAATTGTTCACGCATTTCATGGTGATGTCAAAATCCGTGAAGTCATCGTTACTGGTCGAGCGACTTTGATCTTGCAGGGGCGTCATCTCCTTGACGTCAACAACTTTTGGAAATACCTCAGTACCTTCGCTTGGTCTGAATCCGATGATAGCTCCTTGCTCGCGCGTGAAGACACTGGGCAGTTGCTTAAATCCATATTCGCGTGGCGAAAGAACCGACAGGCGATAGTAGCCGTTGAATTGCCCCCCCCAGCCCCAGTTGATGTGAAAGAAGTCGCCTTCCTTGTAGCCATCGCAAACAAAGGCGTGACCATAGTTGTACACCACGTCATCGGCAAAGTAATATACGGGTCGTTTGGCTTTCAACTCATTGTATATCAGGTTGCACCATTCCTCACTGGTATAGCGGTCTCTGAAAACACGGTGCATGTCCTTAGAGTAGCCAAACAATCGGGTAAGGAACAATATCACGTTGTAGGAATCGGCACCCGAATCATCAGCGGTATAATCCATGCTCACCGCCTGTCCCACATACCTCATCAGCTTAGCCACTGCGTCTTGCTGCTGCTGGGTGGTGGAAATGCGGTACGAAGGCAGAATGTCGTTCCACTCGAAGGTGCTCTCAGCAAGCTCGGGCACTTGCAGATGAGCCGACGGAGCCTTGTAGGCAGGCAAGGCGGGAGCCTTCTTTGGATACTGGTAGTAGCCCATGATTTGGGCTGCTGCCGTGGCAACACATCCCGTGACACAGTGCTTGTCTTTGTGCATGGGCGTTTGTAGGTTGTAGGGACCGTACTGGCTCCATGTGGTTTTCAGCAACGGTTCAATGGGCTGCAGCGTTCTGTTGGCACGTGTGGTGGCAGGCTTCGTGGTGATAGGCATGTTGTTCAGCATGCGCACCTCCTGTCGATATTGTGCCAAGAGCATCTTGAGCGATGCCGGACATTGCTGCTCATCGTATGTTCCCTCTTCTGCATAACCTAACACGTCCGCTGTGCGGTCGTCGGCAGAGGCGATGACAAAGCCCTGTCCCTTGCCTACGTTGAAAATGTAATAGGCATTGGTACTTGCCACCTCGTTGAGCGAGGGCGCGGCTTGTGAAGCTCGTGTAGCGACTTGGGAGTTAGTACTTGCATGGCTCTTGATAAAAGCCAATGCAGCTTGTCGGGCTTGTTGTCTGCCCACAGGGGCGGAAAAAGCCACTGTTGTTGCGCATAGCAACGCTAAAGGTGTAAAAATTTTCCTCATATTTAATTTATTAGTATAAAAAGTAATTCTTTTTATGACCTGTCGCTTAAATATGGGTATTCGTAAAATGTCTTTGTGGTTGCAAAGGTATATTAAAAAAACAAGTGCCGCAAATATTTTTAAGAAATTGCAGCGTGTAACGGCTAAATATGTGAAAAGCGAGACAAGCACTGCAAATAGGGCGGTGCTTACCTCGCTGTAATTTGTGGGATTGGTAACTCCTTTTGCGCTATCCGCAACAGAAGAGGACAATCATTTGTGCCGTGAAGATACGCAGGAACATGCTGAGCGGGTACACGGTAGAGTAGCCAATAGACGGAGCTTCGTGCGAGCAAACCGAGTTGGCGTACGCCAATGCGGGTGGGTCGGTGCAAGTACCTGCTAACATTCCCATGATGGTGAAGTAGTTGAACTTGTATTTTAAGCGGGCAATGGTTCCGATAATCAAAATAGGTATCACGGTGATGAGTACACCCGTGTACACATATTTCAATCCATCGCCTTCAACCACTGTCTCTACGAAGCTGGCTCCTGCTTTGATACCGACGCTGGCTAAGAACAATACCAAGCCTATTTCACGCAACATCATGTTGGCTGAGGTGGTGGTGTAGGTCACCAATTTCATCTTGTAGCCATAACGTCCAATGAGAATAGCGATAATCAAGGGACCGCCTGCAATACCCAACTTCAAAGGAACAGGCATGCCAGGGATAGAGATAGGAATACTTCCAAAGATGATACCGATGAAGACACCTATAAAAATGGTGGCGATGTTGGGCACATTGAGGTGCTTCACAGAGTTACCCATGACGTCGGCAACACGCTCTACGTTCTCCTCTGGACCAACCACCATCACACGGTCACCCACATGTAGGTGCAGATTTTGACTGGCAAAGAGGTCAATGCCTTGACGAGTGATACGGGTGATGTTGACACCGTAGACGCTGGCAAAGTGCATCTTGCCCAATACCTTACCATTCATAGATGAGTTGGTAATGACAATTCGTCTGGAAATCATGGGTTGCTTGGTGTCCTCTTCTTCCCATGGCAAATCAATGGTAGGACCGATGAACGCCTGTACGGCTTCGGCATCTGCCTCGGCACACACGATGAGCAGCTCGTCGTCTTTCTGAATAACGGTTTCTTCTCGTGGGATTTCCAAGTTGTCCTCGTGCAACAAACGCGTACACACGAAGTCACGGTTGAGGAACTCCTTGATTTGTTGTAACGAGCGACCAGCAATATACGCATTGCTCACCTTGAGACGAATTTGACAAGGCTTGGCATTGGGGTTGTCTCCTTCGGCTTGCGCCAGGTCATCGTCTTCTTTTTCCAAATTGACTCTACAGATATAACGAATGGCAATGGTTGCTCCAATAATGCCCAACACACCGAGAGGATAAGCACAGGCATAACCGTTGGCTATCTGTGGCATGTCTTCTTTGGTAAATATCGCCGTGAGTGCCTCGTTGGCAGCACCCAAACCCGGTGTATTGGTGACGGCACCGTAGAGCGTTCCCACCATCATAGGAAGGTTGTGAGAATCGGAGGTGTCGAAAAAAATGTAATAACAGGCAAACATCACTGCAATGTTGAGCAGGATGAGTGCTGTGGAGAGCAAGTTGAGGGTCACACCTCCTCGCTTGAAGCTCTCAAAGAATCCCGGTCCAACCTGTAAACCAATACAGAAGACAAAGAGGATAAGACCAAAGTCTTGCACGAAAGTCAGGATATTGGTAGGACCTGTAAATCCCACATGACCAGCGACAATACCCGCAAACAATACAAAGGTAACGCCCAATGACACACCGCCAACCTTGATTTTACCTAACAGAACACCGACCGCTATGACGATGGCGTAGAGCAAAGCGATGTGAGCTACCGAATCGTTGTTCGTAAAAAGCGAAATAATCCAGTCCATTTTGAGTACTTAAACGCTGGGTTCTATAAATTTGTCTTGCCACTCTTTGTGTTTCCATGTGTTGCACCAAAATGGCAAGATGTAACCCTGCTGATATATCTTTAGTATAATTATATAAGGTGGTAATTTATAGAACCCACCTATCTATGAAGCGTTGTTTAATAACTCCGTGCAATGATGACCCGATATTTGGCAGGTTTGCCCGATACCATGTCCACGCCCGGTGTCTGTTCTACACCGAAAGGCACGCAACGAATGGTGGCTTGCGTCTCCTCTTTAATCTTTGCTTCGGTTTCTTCAGTACCGTCCCAGTGGCAAAGGAAGAAGCCTCCGTCCTTGATTTTCTGCTTGAACTCGTCGTAATTTTCACATTCGTAGATGTGTGCATCTCTAAAGTCTTTGGCTTTCTTAAGGATGTTGGCTTGCATCTCCTCCAAAAGTTTGGGGATGTACTCCAAAATCTTTTCCAACGAAACGGTTTCTTTTTGCAGCGTGTCGCGTCGCATCACCTCGATGGTGTTGTTTTCCAAGTCGCGTCCACCCATCACCAAACGCACGGGAACACCTTTCAGTTCGTAGTCTGCAAACTTGAAACCGGGTCGCTTGGTGTCGTTGTCATCAAATTTCACGGTGATGCCCATGGCTCTCAAGCCGTCGATAATGGGTTTCAGTTGGTCGTGAATGGCTTTGAGTTGTTCGCTTGTTTTAGAGATAGGAACGATGACTACTTGGATAGGAGCCAAGCGTGGAGGCAATACTAAGCCGTTATCGTCGGAGTGGGTCATGATGAGCGCACCGATTAAGCGTGTCGAAACGCCCCAACTCGTCGCCCATACGTATTCGGGCTTGTTCTCTTTGTTGAGGTAGGTTACGTCAAACGATTTGGCAAAGTTCTGTCCCAAGAAGTGACTGGTACCGCTCTGCAAAGCCTTACCGTCTTGCATCATCGCCTCAATGGTATAGGTGTCCAATGCACCTGCAAAGCGTTCGGTCTCGCTCTTCACGCCCTGAACCACGGGAACAGCCATCCATTGCTCAGCAAAGTCGGCATATACCTTGAGCATCTTCTGTGCTTCTTCCTCAGCTTCTTCACGAGTGGCATGGGCAGTGTGTCCCTCTTGCCATAAAAACTCTGAAGTTCTAAGGAATGGACGTGTGCGCATTTCCCAACGCATCACGTTGCACCATTGGTTGCACATCAAAGGCAGGTCGCGCCAAGACTTAATCCAGTTCTTGTATGTGTTCCAGATAATGGTTTCAGAAGTAGGGCGAATAATCAACTCTTCTTCGAGTTTTGCCGCTGGATCTACTTCCACACCCGTTCCCTCTTCGGAGGATTTCAGGCGATAGTGGGTCACTACAGCACATTCTTTCGCAAACCCTTTGACGTGTTCTGCCTCCTTACTAAGGAAAGATTTAGGAATCAGCAGGGGGAAATAGGCATTCTGTGCTCCCGTTTCCTTAAACATTTTGTCCAGCTGCTGTTGCATTTTCTCCCATATCGCGTAGCCGTATGGCTTGATGACCATACATCCGCGTACAGCCGACTGTTCTGCCAGATCGGCTTTGATAACCAAGTCGTTATACCATTGACTATAGTTCTCCGAGCGCTTAGTCAACTCTTTTAATTCTTTTGCCATTTTCTGTTTGATGAATAATTAGCCCCTTACAAAAATAGGGAAATCCATAAATATCTTAGGAATATCCCGTTGTGGAATATTCGATGATTGCTTAATTTTGTCGCAAAAGTACAAAAAAATGTTGATATGGGTGAATATTGACATAAAAAGAATTATCTTTGCAATAAATAAACGATTAAAAAACGTAACATTATGAAAAAAATGAAAGCAATGACACTGGCAATGTGTCTCATGACCGTATTTAGTTGTTCTACCAAACAAGGTACAGGAGCTTTAGCAGGTGCTGGAGGCGGTGCTGTTTTGGGAGCAATTATTGGTAAGATAGCTGGTAATGCAGGCGTAGGAGCTGCCATTGGTGGCGCTGTTGGTGCAGGTACTGGTGCCATTATTGGACGTCATATGGATAAGGTAGCTGCTGAAACCGCAGCCCAAGTAGAGAATGCTAAAGTAGAAGAGGTAACCGATAAGAACGGCTTAAAGGCTGTGAAGGTCACCTTTGATAGCGGTATCTTGTTTGCTTCGAGCAAGGCTATTTTGAACCAAGCCAGCAAGAACGAATTGGCTAAATTCTCTGCTGTTTTGAAGAAGAACAGAGACTGCCACGTAGATATCTTAGGTCATACCGACTCGACAGGTAACGATGGCATCAACATTCCATTGAGCAACGACCGTGCACAGAGCGTAGTGAACTATCTCAAGAGCTGTGGCGTCTCTTCCAGTCAGTTCCAAAACGTGTCGGGTATGGGCAGCTCACAACCTGTAGCTACCAACGAAACTAAGGCAGGACGTCAGCAGAACCGCCGTGTAGAAGTGTATCTGTACGCAAGTCCTGAAATGGTAGAGAAGGCTAACGACGGTAAACTCAACTAAAATTATAATAAAACATTGAGGAGGGGTGCTGTTACTGGTGCCCCTTTTTGTTTGAATGATGAGCATTATAGGACGTTTTTTACGAAGAATCATCGTGTTTTTTTTGGTTTCCACCATTTTGGCAGTGGTGGAGTACCGTTTCTTTCCCGTGTACGTCACCCCATTGATGGTGATTCGATGTGTACAGCGTGGCGAGTTAAAGATTCGACACCACTGGGTTCCCCTCGACCATATCTCCAAGCACATGCCCGTTGCGGTGATGGCAAGTGAAGACCAACGCTTTCTGTTGCACCACGGCTTTGACTTTCAAGCCATAGAGAAAGCCGCCTCGCATAACCTGACCAACAAGTCGGGAAAGAAGCGCGGTGCCAGTACCATCACCCAACAAACAGCTAAGAATGTGTTTTTGTGGCCAGGTCGCTCATGGGTGCGCAAAGGTTTTGAGGTCTACTTCACCTTTCTTATCGAACTGATGTGGAGCAAACAGCGCATCATGGAGGTGTATCTTAACTCGATAGAGATGGGCGAGATGATATATGGCGTGGATGCGGTAGCTAAATATCATTTCGATACGACAGCCGGTGAGCTTACTCGAGCAGACTGTGCACTGATTGCAGCTACCCTGCCAAACCCTATCAGGTTTAGCAGTAAGACGCCAAGTGCCTATATGCGTTTGAGACAGCGGAAGATAGAACACGAAATGAAGTTTGTTCCCTCATTTCCAAGAGAGGGAGAAGATATCAACCCCAACACCACGAAAGGGGGTATATACCACCGAAAGAAATGAAAGAGCTATTAGGACAATTGAACGAGAGTCAGCAAGCTGCCGTGACCTACAACAACGGTCCGCAGTTGGTTATCGCAGGAGCAGGGTCGGGAAAGACACGTGTCTTGACGTATAAGATAGCCTATCAGATACAACAGGGCATGAAACCTTGGAACATCTTGGCACTCACCTTTACCAATAAAGCCGCCAACGAGATGAAAGAGCGCATTGGACAATTGGTGGGACATCAGACAGCACGCTACATCAACATGGGCACTTTCCACTCTATCTTCGCAAGGATATTGCGGTCAGAGGCTGCACAGGTAGGCTATCGGTCGGGCTTTACGATTTACGATGAGTCCGACTCTCGGTCGTTGCTCAAAGCTATTATCAAGGAAATGGAGTTGGATGATAAAATCTACAAGCCCGCTGGCGTTCATGCCGTGATAAGCAATGCGAAGAATCGTCTCATCTCACCGCAGAGTTATGCAGCGAATGCCGAGCTGATGTTGCGTGACCAGAAGAGCCGCCGCTTCGAACTGCATCGCATCTATGATGTCTATGTGCAGCGTTGCAGAAAGGCAAATGCCATGGATTTCGATGACTTGCTGGTGTTGACGTATCAATTGTTCAAGACGCATGAGGATATTCGACAAAAATATGTGGAGCGTTTCCGCTATGTCTTGGTAGATGAGTACCAAGATACCAATTATGCCCAGCAATGTATTGTGTGGGAGTTAACCAAAGACCATCAACACATCTGTGTGGTTGGCGATGATGCACAGAGCATTTATGGGTTCAGAGGAGCAAACATCGACAACATGCTCGACTTTGAACAGATTTATGAAGGGGCACGCTTGTTTAAGTTGGAACAGAACTATCGCTCCACGCAACACATTGTCAAGGCTGCAAACAGTCTCATCAAACATAACGAACGCCAAATTCCAAAGGATGTATATAGCGAGAACGACCAAGGAGAGAAGCTCCTTTTCAAACCCGTGTATTCGGATAAAGAGGAGGCATTGGTGGTGTGCAAGGATATCCAGCGCATCATGCGCACCGATGGTGCAACCTATTCCGACTTTGCTATTCTCTACCGAACCAATGCGCAGAGTAGGAGTTTTGAGGAGGAGATGTTGCGACAGCACATTCCTTATCGCATCTACGGGGGCTTGAGTTTCTACCAGCGCAAAGAGATAAAGGACATCTTAGCCTACTTCCGATTAGTGGTAAATCCTGATGATGAAGAGGCTTTTAAGCGCATCATCAACTATCCCACACGAGGGATTGGCAACACCACGCTTCAGAAGATTGCTGCTTCGGCACAAGAGCACGGCATCAGTTTCTGGCAAGTCATTGCGCAAGCACCCACCTTATTGCCCACGGTGAACAAGGGTGCACAGACAAAGTTGCTGCACTTCAAAGAGTTGATAGAGGGGTTCATTGCTCAATTGCATCAGGCTGATGCGTTCAAGTTGGGACGTGACATCCTCCAGACCAGTGGCATCAGTGCCGATATTTACTCTAACAACGACCCAGAGGGGTTGGCACGACAAGAGAATGTGAATGAACTGTTGGCAGGCTTGCAAGATTATACCGAGAGTAAGCGAGAGGAAGGCTTGGAACAGGAGGTGTATCTGCCCGATTATCTGCAAAGTGTTGCCCTGCTCACCGATTTGGATAGCGACGATGGGAGCGATAGTAAAGTGTCGCTCATGACCGTGCATGCCGCCAAAGGACTGGAGTTTCCCACTGTTTTTATCGTGGGATTGGAGGAGAATATCTTTCCAAGTCCTATGGCTGTTGATTCTCCTCGCGAATTAGAGGAAGAACGCCGATTGCTGTATGTGGCAATTACACGTGCCGAAAAACATTGCATCCTCACGTCAGCAAAGAACCGCTGGCGGTATGGAAAACTGGAATTTGATACACCCAGTAGATTTATCAAAGACATTGATTCACGTTTTATCCACATCGAAGCCGAAGAGGAAACGATCGATGATTCCATCTTTGCGCCTTACAGTGGAAGTCACTTCTCGGGCGATGGCAATCGACGATATAGCGACCGCATGCAAAACTCTCGACCTGTGGCGAGTCAGTTCCAAGCCGATGTCAAACCGAAAATCACCTCTGTTCAGCGCCCTGAACAGGCTGTTGACCCCTTCTCATCCTCCTTTAAGCGCCAACTCCAGCAGGCAGGTGGAAACTTTAAGCGAGTCACTGACGCCATGACCAACGGTGGACGGGCAGCGGCAGCCTCTTCCCCTAATCCTGATGCCTCTGGCTTGCAAGAGGGGAGCACCATTGAGCACCAGCGTTTCGGCATTGGCACCGTACTCCGATTGGAGGGTGATGGTGAAAATAGAAAGGCTACGGTGGACTTCAAGCATGCGGGTACCAAGCAGTTGCTGCTCAAGTTCGCCCGCTTCAAGGTGCTGAAGTAGGTGCCAGTTTGCCCATCTCCGCTTGTGCTTTGGCGTGTGGGCAATTCTTCTGTGTCGTTTGTCACCTTCTTTATTCGTTTGTCCTACCCATATTTTTTGCGTGTGGGCATAATTCCTTTATCATTTGCCTCCGCTGCATGAAGATTTTGCTCGCCAACGTTTGCCGTCTTTCTTTTTGTAGCTGAGGAAGCAGAAGCAAAGAGATGTGCTGTGCATGTCCTTTTTATTTCCCTCTTTATTGTGCTACGTTATAAGTAGGGTCTACTAAGCAAATATAAGCCACTGACATTCAATAATATATACCTTATATTATTTGTGTAATTCACCAAAGATGACTACCTTTGGTTGTTAAAATATTAACGACGTAAAATGAAATACTACTCTCAATATCGTAATCACGACTTGTTTGAACTCCAAGAGTCCCTCTCAGGATTGACAAGTTCACGGAAAAGCCAGTTTTCGTTCCAGAGTTGTTCGTCCTTGTCCGCAAGCGTCTTGACTATGATTTCTGTCAGCGTACTGCAGCTTATAGGAAAGTCATCACGAACACTTTCCGTATTGTTTTGATGCTTTAGAGGTGGGACTATCTTCTTAAGTCCTCTTACCACTCAACATTCTCTGCATTGAACTCGCCTTCGTCTTCAAATTCTGCTTTCTGTATCTGAACAGGCTCTACGCTGGTACAGATTATACTCATTGCCTCAACGTGTAACAATGTTACACTTGGCTTTAAGTAGCTTTTCTTTGCTTCTATCTTATTCATAAAAAATAATTCAAAGTTTCTACTTTTTTAATGTATTCTGGTAAGGATTAGTAGTTGATAAATGGTCTCACCTTGGTATGGTCAGTCTTTACCGCACCACCGAAATGAGCACCTTTAGAACCAGCTATTACTGTGACGCCCTTCTTCTGTTCATCAGTTCTCCAATCGTTAGCAGCCCAATACCATTCTGTCAATGGAACTCCATTTGCCTGATAGAAGAGAATCTCCTGAAGACGATAACCCAAACTACCAGCCCACGGTTGATCTGCTGCACTACCATACCCAAAGTCTTTTGTAGGGTCAGTTACTCCAAGATACTTAAGAGCAGAATCCCACTCACCAGCACCAGGAACATACCATTTTTTTGAACCTACCTGCCCCAAGCCAGCTACAGCCTTAAAAGCTGGACACTGATCCTTATCCGCCTTAAACTTGGTGCG
Organism: Hoylesella timonensis S9-PR14; assembly: GCF_000762405.1. Classification (GTDB taxonomy): domain Bacteria; phylum Bacteroidota; class Bacteroidia; order Bacteroidales; family Bacteroidaceae; genus Prevotella; species Prevotella timonensis_A. Next base: position 20,032 of record NZ_JRPQ01000126.1, read on the forward strand.
AGGACGTCCTGAAAGTCCAGTTGTTGTTTTGGTATCCCATGTCTGTGCATACCCATCATATTTAGCAATCGTATTTTTCAAACCATCAAAGCCTTGATCTTCATGAGTCGTACATTTTACGTCAGGACTTGTTGCCCACTGCTTATCTCTAATTTCTGTAAGGCTCATACATATCTTACGTGTCTTATCCACTACGAGTGCTACTGGTTTGCGTTGTTTCATGTTAGGAACCAATGTACCTACTGTTCCATCATCGAAGAGATAATCTGCAGAATAATAGATAGTCTGCGAGATAGTATAGCTTTTTCCATTCTTCAACTCTACGTCCGAAAGATTAAGAGGAAGCACCTTGTTAGCAACTGGCTTCTTATAGATAGTACCAGAAGCCTCTGAAGCAAACTGGAATGACAACTTATTTAAGTGTGTCTGAGGCAAGAAGTAAACGCCTGCATCTTCTGGAGTGATAATGTAAGATGTCTTTATAACGCCATTCTGTTTAGGTCCCTCAACATTATTAGTAAAATGCTTATATTTAAGCTGACCAGCCTCTGTCACGCTGGCATAATTAGCTGATCGCACAGATGGATCAATAGTACAGGTTCCATTAACGCCGCCTTTATCATACTTTAATGCACCATTGATTGAACCCTCAAAGGCTTGACTTGAGAAACCATTGATCTTCATTCTCACTCTTGCGTATGGTGATTCAAGTTGGAAGTTAACTTGTTGCTTCTTCTGTGGAAGGATTTTTACATCCAGATTGTTAAAGAGTGCATTGGCAGAACCCTTATTGATGTCGATAATAATCTTACCGTCCTTGTATGTCAATTGTTCACTGAAGACAAAGAACTCGTATTCACCTGGCTGCAACACCTGAACAGAAGAAAAACCTGCCTTAGGCGTAAACTTCGAACCATCGTATGAACCTACCCACTCACCTTTCTTCTGTCTATCTGCTTTATTATAAGCAAGGATAGTGTAGTTCTGTTTTGGAGCTGGCTTGTAAGTAGCGCGTGTCTGAGGCTTCGCATCCTCTACTACCTCTGTGTAAGCCTCAAGACCATCACCTAAACTTGATACAGAGCTGGCAATCACACGACCCTTTGCCTCTCCTGCAACACCACGGGTTGCCACTGACTGCTCTTTGCCATAGCCAGCAAAATCAAAGTTGAATGAAAGCGCTGTACCTTCTGTTGCAGCCTGCTCTTGCTGTACATCGCTCGCAAGACTGGTTTCGTTGCTACATCCTGTATTCACTACGGCAGCCATCACCATTAACGCTGACACGAATACTTTCAAAACATTTTTCTTCATTTTCCTAACATTTTTAATAAATATGCGGATTTTGCGTTAGCCACCTCAAGATAATCACTCAAGATGACTATGCTCTAAAACTCATACAAATATTAATCTAATAGTCATTTTTTTTTGTTATTGGATGTAAAGTTAATAATAATCCAAGAAATATGCTACAAAAATTAATATTTTTTTTTCATTTTATTATTAGGTAGGGTCTACTAAATAAATATAAACCACTGACATTCAATAATATATACCTAATATTATTTGTGTAATTCACCAAAAATGACTACCTTTGGTTGTTAAAATATTAACGACGTAAAATGAAATACTACTCTCAATATCGTAATCACGACTTGTTTGAACTCCAAGAGTCCCTCTCAGGATTGACAAGTTCACGGAAAAGCCGGTTTTCGTTCCCGAGTTGTTCGTCCTTGTCCGCAAGCGTCTTGACCATGATTTCTTCAACATGCTTACCTTGATGCTTGCAGAGGTGGATGGAAGCAAGCCAGGCTTTCATCTGCTTGATTAAGAAAAAGCGCAAGGGGAAGAAGCTCGACAAGACCAGGCTGATCCAGATACGTTGCTTGAAGGCTGATTTCCAGACGTTTCTTGATTTTCTCGGTAGACACACAAGTGACCTTCTCTCATGTTTCAGTCGGCATGACTTCAAATCAAGAGAAGGGCTGTTGGTGAGAGGAACTGGATTGAAGCCACGTTTGGAACCTCCATGAGAGTTTATCGGGCAAACGACATCCGGGCGAAACTAAACGATACGGCTGACACATGGATAGGAGCTTGCTTCTTCGCTAAAAACATAATGAAGTTCCTAAGGGGACTTCTTTGTTTCTTTTTTGAAAAAACAGGGTCGAGAGACTTCAAAAAGAGTATTATCGTCAAATTCGATGGACTTGCGGGAGTTTTTGCCGTAGCACGAACTTGCATGGTTACTATTAGTTAGCAGACTATAAGTAAATAGGGTTGGTTATCATGTACTTACAACGTTATTTTGAAGTAACACTACACCCGAATACAGGTTGTTTGTGATCGCAATAACGAGCCAATGAGATGGCGGATTTGCCGCAACAGCATTTTGCGAGATTTCACGACACGTCCGTGTCGTTCCGTGTGCTTCCGTTGCGATGATAAAAAATATTTTTCCGTTTCATCACAACAGCCGTCTGGTGCGCTGCATTCCTCTCAAGTCTGTTGGCAGATTGCGTGCATTATCTTGTTCCGTTGATTCAAATTATTGACTTCATTCGCTGTTCAACAACACTGCCTTTCAATGAAAGAACCATGCTGCTGCATCCATATTTTTGTAAATTTATTTCGTAATTTCAAATTTTCATTTTAGAAAAATATTCGTTGTCAGATAGTCGTTTTTGCCTTGTTTTTTGGCTGGAATTTCCTTATCTCATTGAGTTAAGCCGTCTATTTACCGCAAATTGTGGTTCAAAAGCATGCAAATTCTTGCCTTATTTCCATGCTTCAATGGTGTCAAAGCAATGAGTTAGCAGGTTCATCACAGGTGGTGTGGTAGTTAATTAGTTCATTCACAAGTGTTTGCAAAATCTGCGTATTTGCGCACAGTCCTGCGCTTGGTTGCAAATATGCGAGTATTGAGAGGGGTTGTTAAATTTTTTCACACTTTTACACACCTACAGATGTTTGTGCAAATGGTCATTGGTTTATCGCAACGGATTGTCACGGAATTACACGGTACGTCCGTGCCGTTCCGTGTTTTTCCGTTGCAATAACTACACCACGCACTTCCGACAACATATCTGCAAGTCATGGTTTTACACTCCTCCAAAACATGTCTATAAAATTATTTCATTCGCATGCTTAACCTCTTTGCTTTCGTGTTTTTCGTTGTAAAACATCATTCTTAGATGAAGGAATTGTGAGACGGAAAAAAGAAGCAACGATATTTAGCATACTTTACACGTATTTTTTTTTGTAGGTTGCTGCTTTTTTTATATTTTTACCACATCAAACGAAAAACAACTTAAACCTAATCATATTAAAAATGACAGAAAAACAACAAATCGTAGAGTGCGTCCCTAATTTTAGCGAGGGTCGCAACATGCATGTAATCAAGCAAATTACAGATGAGATTGAGCGCGTGAAGGGTGTTAAACTTTTAGATGTAGACCCAGGTGAGGCTACCAATAGAACGGTGGTGACGTTTGTCGGTTCGCCCGATAATGTATTAGAAGCTGCATTCCAAGCCGTGAAAAAGGCAGCCCAGCTCATTGATATGCGCAATCACCATGGAGCGCATCCACGAATGGGTGCCACAGATGTTTGTCCACTCATCCCAGTGGCTGGCATTACATTGGAAGAATGTGCAAAACTCGCACAGCAGTTGGCAGAGCGAATCGCCAACGAACTCAACGTACCTTGTTATTGTTACGAGGCTGCTGCACGGACGCCCGAGCGTAAGAACTTGGCTGTTTGCCGTGCTGGAGAATACGAGGCACTGCCAGAGAAGATGAATGACCCTGCTAAGGCACCCGACTTTGGGGCTCGCCCCTTTGACGAAGGTGTGGCACGCACAGGATGTACTGCCGTTGGTGCACGTGACTTTCTGATTGCTACCAACTTCAACCTTAATTCAACCTCTACACGCCGCGCCAACGCCATTGCCTTTGACGTGCGTGAGAAGGGAGGTCCACGCCGAGAGGGCAACTCTCCTGTGGGTAAGCCCATGAAGGATGAGCATGGCAAAACCATCATGATACCGGGTACCTTGAAAGGAACAAAGGCGATTGGGTGGTATATTGACGAATACGCTATTGCGCAAGTGTCAATGAATATCACGGATATCAACGCCACTCCATTGCACGTTGCCTTTGATGAGGTTTGCCGTTGTGCGCAGAACCGAGGCATCCGTGTCACGGGAACAGAGATAGTAGGACTGGTTCCTAAACGAACATTGATAGATGCAGGCAAGTACTTCTTGCGGAAACAGAACCGCTCTACTGGTATTCCAGAAGAGGATATCTTGACCATCGCTATCAAGTCGTTGGGATTGGACGACCTCAAACCATTCAATCCTCGTGAGAAGGTCATTGAATACCTGTTGGAGGACGATAACAAGAAAGCCAAATTGATAGACCTTACCGTGAAGGAGTTTGCCGATGAGACTTCGCGCGAGTCTCCCGCTCCCGGTGGTGGAACCATCTCCGCTTATATGGGTGCATTAGGTGCTACCTTAGGAACGATGGTTGCCAACCTGTCAAGTCACAAGGCAGGATGGGATGATCGCTGGGAAGAGTTCAGCAACTGGGCAGACAAAGGACAGGAAATCAAGGTAGAGCTGATGCACCTTGTCGACGAGGATACCGAGGCTTTCAACCGCATCATGGCTGCCTTTGGCTTGCCTAAGAAGACGGACGAGGACAAAGCAGCCCGTTCTGCAGCAATTCAGGAAGCTACTCTTTATGCCACACAGGTACCTCTGCACACCATGAAGGCTGCCTATAAAGTGTTTGAACTCTGTAAGGCGATGGCGCAAGAAGGCAACCCCAACAGCGTTTCGGATGCTGGTGTGGGCGTGTTGGCTGCCCGTGCTGCCGTTTTAGGAGCTGGTCTCAATGTCAAGATTAACGCCTCTGGACTGAAAAATCGTGAGGTAGCAGATCAGTTGGTGGGCGAGGCTAACCAACTCATTGACAAGGCAAACCAAGCCGAAGTAGAGATTATGAAAATAGTAGAAAGTAAATTATAAGACCTTAAAGATAAAGAAAATGACGCACGAAGAATTCATGGCGGACATTCGGGCAGGTATTCCTAACACCTTACCCGACCCACAACCGTATGACCATACGGTGAACCATGCACCTAAGAGAAAAGACATTCTTACACCAGAAGAAAAGAAGTTGGCATTGCGCAACGCACTGCGTTACTTCCCAAAGAAGTTTCATGCCACATTGGCACCAGAGTTTTTGGACGAGTTGAAGACTTATGGACGTATCTATATGTATCGCTTCCGTCCTACGTATGATATGCACGCCCGTCCCATTGACGAATATCCACACAAATGCAAGCAGGCTGCCGCTATCATGATGATGATACAAAACAACTTGGATAGGGCAGTAGCGCAACATCCACACGAACTGATTACCTACGGAGGCAACGGTGCCGTGTTCCAAAACTGGGCGCAGTATCGACTTGTGATGAAGTATCTCAGCGAGATGACAGACGAGCAGACATTGGTGATGTACTCTGGTCATCCGCTTGGTTTGTTCCCTTCACATAAGGATGCACCACGGGTGGTGGTGACGAACGGTATGGTGATACCCAATTACTCTAAGCAGGACGATTGGGAGAGAGACAATGCACTCGGTGTGAGTCAGTACGGACAGATGACCGCAGGCTCGTATATGTATATTGGTCCACAGGGAATTGTGCATGGCACTACCATTACTGTGCTCAATGCGGCACGCAAGGTAGGTGGCGACAACATGAAACTGTTTGTCACGGCAGGTCTTGGTGACATGTCGGGCGCACAACCAAAGGCTGGCAACATCGCTGGTGTGGTGAGTGTGACTGCTGAAATCAATCCTTTGGCTGCTAACAAACGTTACGAACAAGGATGGGTAGATGAACTACACGACAACCTTGACGAACTGATACCTGCAATCCGAAAAGCTGTCGAAGAGAAGCGTGTGGTGTCCATGGCATATGTGGGTAACATCGTTGACCTGTGGGAACGCCTTGCCGAAGAGAATATCCGTGTGGACTTGGGTAGCGACCAAACATCTTTGCACAACCCTTGGGCAGGTGGTTATTATCCAGTAGGCATGAGCTTGGAGGAGTCTAATCGCATGATGGCGGAAGCTCCCGAGCAGTTCAAGGAAATGGTTCGTGCGTCATTGCGCCGTCAGGTAGATGCCATCAACAAGCTCACCGCAAAGGGAATGTACTTCTTCGATTACGGCAATGCCTTCCTCTTGGAGGCAAGTCGTGCAGGTGCTGACATCCTTCGTGAGGACGGTAAGTTCCGCTATCCTTCGTATGTGCAGGATATCATGGGACCGATGTTCTTCGATTATGGTTTCGGTCCATTCCGTTGGGTATGCTCATCGTGCGACCCGAAGGATTTGGAGGTGACCGACCGCTTGGCAACTGAGGTGCTGGAAGAAATGAGGAAAACTGCCACAAAAGATATTATCGGTCAGTTGGATGATAACATCCACTGGATTAAGGAAGCTGGCAAAAATCATTTGGTCGTAGGCTCTCAGGCGCGCATCCTCTATGCAGACAGTGTGGGCAGAACCAAGATTGCGTTGGCATTCAATGAGGCAGTGCGCAAAGGCGAAATCAGTCAGCCTGTTGTCCTTGGTCGTGATCATCACGATGTGTCTGGTACGGACTCTCCTTTCCGTGAAACCAGTAATATCTACGACGGTTCGCAATTCTGTGCCGACATGGCAATACAAAATGTCATCGGTGATGCTTTCCGTGGTGCCACATGGGTGTCTATTCACAACGGTGGCGGCGTAGGCTGGGGCGAAGTTATCAATGGAGGCTTCGGTATGGTGGTCGATGGCAGCGAAGATGCAAATCGCCACATCCGTGAGATGCTTCTGTGGGATGTCAACAACGGTATCGCACGCCGTAGCTGGGCTCGCAACAAGGGCTCTATCGATGCCATTAAACGAGAAATGGAACGCACTCCCGGCTTGAAGGTAACCTTACCCAACTTCGTGGATGATAGCGAAATAGAGAAACTTAACTTCTAAATCAACGTCCAGTCGCAATGCTTCACGTCAAATACTTCTTTGAGCGAGAGGCGTTGCGACTTGGTACATTAACAATCACACTATGAAACACAAAATTAGCGCAGCACACCTCACAATTGAAGAGGTGGGAGCGATTTTAGAAAATCATGCTACTTTAGAATTATCTGATGACGCACGCCAACGAATTGTGCGCTGTCGCAAATATTTAGACAAGAAAATTGCCGAGTCGGACGTTCCTATCTATGGCGTCACCACAGGCTTCGGTTCTTTGTGCAACGTGTCGGTAGACAAAGATAGATTAGCTCAGTTGCAAGTAAACCTCATCATGTCGCACGCTTGCGGCGTGGGCAGTAGGGTGCCAAATGACATTGTAAAGATTATGCTCTTTCTCAAAGCGCAGTCTTTGAGTTATGGCTATTCTGGCTGTCAGGTAGAGACAGTTGAGCGATTGATCGACTTCTTCAACAATGATATTTATCCCGTGGTCTATACACAAGGCTCACTTGGCGCATCGGGCGACCTCGTTCCGTTGGCTCACCTCTGCTTGCCACTGTTAGGAATGGGCGAGGTAGAGTATAAAGGTGAACGGATGAGCGGTGAGGCGATATTGCAAAAGATGAACTGGAAACCCATACAGTTGGCTTCCAAAGAAGGACTTGCCCTGCTCAATGGTACGCAGAACATGAACGCCTATGCCGTTTGGGCGGTGTTGCAGAGCGAGCGTCTCTGTGATTGGGCAGACAAGATTGGCGTAATGTCATTGGAAGCCTACGACGGACGTATCGAACCGTTCACGCATGCCGTGCATGCTGTCCGTCCACACAAGGGACAGATAGACACCGCTGCACATATTCGGGAACTGTTAGAGGGTAGCGAGCTCATCAAGCAACCAAAGGTGAACGTGCAAGATCCCTATTCGTTCCGTTGCATGCCACAGGTGCATGGCGCATCGAAAGACACGCTGGCTTATGTGCGATCGGTCATTGAAATAGAGTTGAATGCGGCAACCGATAACCCAACTGTTTGTCCTGACGACGATTTGGTGATCTCTGCAGGCAACTTCCATGGCGAACCTATCGCCCAACCTATGGACTTTTTGGCAATTGCCCTGTGCGAATTGAGCAACATCTCCGAGCGACGAATCTATAAGTTGATTTCGGGTACGCGCAATCTGCCCAGCTTCTTGGTGGCAAAGCTCGGTCTTAACAGTGGGTTCATGATACCCCAATATGCCGCTGCTTCTATTGTCAGTCAAAGCAAGATGTACAGCACGCCAGCTTCGGTCGACAGCATTCCATCGTCACAGGGGCAGGAAGACCATGTAAGTATGGGTGCCAATGCAGCCACAAAGTTGTATCAGGTAGTGCTCAACACCGAGCGAGTGCTGGCTATCGAGCTGTTCAATGCAGCCCAAGCCCTCGAGTTCCGTCGCCCATTGAAGTCGTCGCCAGCCATTGAGGCTATCTATGCGGCTTATCGCAAGGTGGTACCATTCATCGAAAACGATGAGTTTATGTCGCCACACATTGCGCAATCGGTAGAATTTTTAAGGAAATAATTCATCAATCCCACTCTCTTCGGACAGGAGGAGTGGGATTTTCATTTTGTTACATGATATGAAACTTTTAGTAACCAACATTGCTTTTCTGGCAGGCATCCAACCCACGGACAAGCTACGACTGGAGGGTAAGGAGATGGCGCAGCTCGAAACGATAGCGAATGCCTTTCTCTATGTCGAGGACGGGCGCATCCATTCGTATGGTGCCATGAGTGATTTAGCGAAATGCAACCTTCCTTCTGATGTACAGCAGATAGATGCCAAAGGCGGAAGTGTGCTGCCCTCTTGGTGCGATTCGCACACTCACATTGTCTTTGCAGGGAGTCGTGAGCAGGAGTTTGTGGACAAGATACGTGGCTTGAGCTATGCCGAAATCGCCAAACGCGGCGGTGGCATCCTCAATTCTGCCGACAAATTGCACGACATGTCCGAAGACGAACTGTACCAACAGGCGATGCGTCGTGTAGACGAAGTCATCCGAAAAGGAACGGGGTGCATAGAGATCAAGAGTGGATACGGTTTGAACACCGCTGACGAACTGAAGATGTTGCGCGTCATCAAGCGCATCAAAGAGACGACATCGCTCAAGGTGGTTGCCACTTTCTTGGGTGCTCATGCTGTTTCGCGCGAATATGCAGGCAGACAAAGTGAATATGTCGACTTGGTAATCCGTGAGATGATTCCCGCTGTAGCCAAAGAAAACTTGGCAGAATACATTGATGTGTTCTGCGATACGGGCTTCTTTACGCCCGAAGAAACCGCACGTATTCTTGAAGCTGGGGCAAAATATGGCATGCGAGGCAAGATACATGCCGACGAGTTGGCGTCCTCTGGTGGGGTAGAGGTAGGAGTTAGACACAATGCCCTATCGGTAGACCATCTCGAGAGTATGACCGCAGAAACGATAGAGACACTACGTGGCAGCGAAACCATGCCTACCGCTCTTCCTGGTACATCGTTCTTCCTGAACATGCCGTTTGCCTTGGGGCGCAAAGTCATTGACGAAGGGTTGCCTTTAGCGGTGGCAAGCGACTACAATCCAGGCTCAACACCATCGGGAGACATGAAGTTTGTCATTTCCTTGGCGTGCATCAAGATGCGTCTCTTACCAGCAGAAGCCATCAATGCTGGTACCATGAACAGTGCATATGCCATGGGATTGAGCAAGGATTACGGTTCAATAACGAAGGGAAAGGTTGCGAATTTTTACATCACGAAGCCCATCCCGTCGGTTGACTTTATTCCTTACGCATACACTACACCTATAGTAGACAGAATATTTTTGCGGGGCGAGGAGTACATTCCACAAACCGTTTTGTAGAAAACAGGCAGATGTTCTGGATTCAAACCAGTTCGTTTGCTTTCTTTTCCGTTCCCCTTTCTTGACGAAAAAACGCTCAACCTTATTGTTGTTGAGCGTTTTTTCGAGTGTAGGGTCGTATTATTTTCGCATCTGACGGTCTCTCTCTTTCAACACACCATGGCGATAAGCATCGAGCAGTGCTTCCAAGTCTTTGATTTGTTGTTTAAGTTCTGCACCTTTATCCGTGTCTGCCACCAGCATGCGGTGTGCACTCATCTCAACGATTTGCGTCGTTCCGATGATGTCCGTGCCTTGCAAAATGGCATCCTCGGTGTTGGTAAAAGGCTCGTGCTGTACCAATTGGAAACCTCTACTGTGGTACACCAAGGTGTAACCAGCAATACCAGTCTCTTTGTGGTAGGCTTGTGAGAAGCCTCCGTCAATCACCATGAGCTTTCCATTGGCTTTGATAGGATTCTCACCATTCATCACATGTACGGGGACATGCCCGTTGATGATGTGCCGATTGGGGTCTTTTACGTCGAAGGCATCCAAGATTTGATCCACTATCGCTTCTTGGTTACGCAGTTTGAAGTAGTTTCCCTTCTCTTCATGGTGCGTCTCTTTGTCGGCAATGAAATATCGCTCGAAGGTAGACATCTTCGACTTGTTGAACAAAGGACTATCGGGACCACACCACAGGTAGAGGAAATAGTCGATGGCATATTGGTGTTCATTGTTAGGAGCGTCATGTTGGAAGGCGGTACGTATCATCATGCCCGTTTGGTGCATCAATTGTCTTCCCACATATTTCCGTCCGGGATAAATCTCTACTTCTTTCAATGTGCCATCCTCATTGAGTGGGATAGAGGCGTGAAACAGCAAGTTGCCGTTAAAGATGGCGTACATGCACCCATGTTGCAAAAGCAATCGCATGTGCTTGTGCAGTTTCTCGCTGACCATGAACGAATGGCGAAGTCGTTGCATCAGTTCCTTTTCTTCGGGCGTTAATTCGTTGGGATGCTTAGGATCTACTGTGGGGAAATGATGATCGTGAAGCTCATATTCTTTTCCGTCCAATGTGATAGTACCCTTCTCATAGTTCACGAAGTTGAAGAGTTCTCTGTTTTGCATCTTCCATTCGGGATGACGTTCATAGAGTTGCGCCTCTTCTTTGAACTGAATAATGGCAATTGCCTTGTGCATGAGTGCTGTGAGGCGCAGCGTCTTCTCAGCAACTTCTTTGGAACCCCCACTGAGTTTTGGATAAAAAGCCTCGCAAGGGTCGTCTCCATAGGTCTCCATGGCAAAGGTAGCTAATGGCACTAAGTTGATACCATACCCCTCTTCCAAGGTGGTGAGGTTGGCATATCGCAACGACAAGCGAATGACATTGCAGATACACGCATTATTTCCTGCACATGCCCCCATCCATAGCACGTCGTGGTTTCCCCATTGAATGTCCCAACTGTGGTAGTGTTCCATGGTGTCCATGATGATGTGTGCACCCGGTCCACGGTCGTACACATCGCCCAAGATGTGCAGTTGGTCTATCACCAGTCGTTGAATGACGTGTGCCAAGGCAATGATAAAATCATCGGCACGCCCAGTAGAGATAATGGTCTCAAGGATAACGTTGTAATAAGCCACCTTATTCGTAACACCAGCATTTTCGTGCAAGAGCTCTTGAATGATGTAACTGAAATCTTTGGGCAGCGCTTTTCGCACTTTCGAGCGCGTATATTTGCTGGACACATCACGACACACCATTACCAACTGGTGCAGGGTAATGTGATACCAATCATAAATATCCTGTTCGGCAGCCTTGACCAATTGCAGTTTCTGCTCTGGGTAATAAATCAGTGTGCATAACTCTCGCTTCTCACTCTCTCGCAAGGTGTTGCCAAAGAGTTCGCTCACTTTGCGCTTGATGTTGCCAGAGGCATTCTTTAACACATGTTGAAAAGCCTCGTTCTCACCGTGAATGTCTGCCAAAAAGTGTTCCGTTCCCTTGGGTAGATGCAGAATTGCCTGCAAGTTAATGATTTCGGTACTTGCATCAGCGATTGTGGGAAACGACTGTGACAGTAATTCTAAATATCTTAAATCTTGTAGAGTAGGGTGCTTGTATTCCATTTCCATTTATTTTATCGTATTCTGTTCTGTTGTGTTGACGGCTTCTCTTAGCCTTTTGGTGTGTTTGTCATCAAGGGGATTTAATGGCATGAACCCTTCTGTTATCTGTTTGTCTTCTTCAAGTAGCTGAAGGATGCGGGCAGCAAACTTTTCTTCGTGCAGCGTTATGAGCATTTGGACAAGCGCATCCTCATCGTAGTCAACCGTCATCAGCGAGGTGGCTAATTGTGCCAATGCCGCTTTTGAAATGTTGCGGCGGTGGTACTGATACCTGAGATATAATACTTGTGTGCAAAATTCTTTTTCTAATGGGGCGTCTTCTTCGATAATGGTCATCTTCTTGACAATCGCTTGCCGCATCCTTTGGTCGTGTTCAAGGATGGTCTGTACGTAGAGTGTCACCAACTGCTCAAGGCAATCTTGCGGTGTGATAGTGGCGGTGAGGATGGGATTGGGTATCAATGCCACGCGGTCGCTCCATTGCCTTTGTTGGATGCTTCTTCGCTCATTTTCTCCCCATACCAATACTGTGGTGGCTTTCTTTGTTGCATTTTTTTGTGCAAGTAGCTTTGTGGGACTCAGTCGAACTTCTTGTTGATGAAACCACCAAGGTGCCAGTTCGCCCAAAGGAGAATAAACTGTGGGTATCAGTTGTCGGTGTGCCTGTGTGATGCGCTTCGAGGTTTGGGCGTTCCATGCGCCAAAGACATGAATCAGTTGTGGAAACTGCGTGGACAGCGTCATGTCACTGCGTGCGGTAAGTCCCTCTTCGAGCAATGTAAAATATTGCTGGTAAAGCGGCTCTTTGGCAACATTTGGCGGAAGATACAACTCGATATTCATGTTTACAATTTATGACTGGTGAAATCGTAATTATCGGCTTTGCGAAATCTTTGCCTGAACAGAAGGTTACGCCACACGATGGTAGGTTCGTAACACAACACTTGCCATGTCGACAAGTGGGGCATAAAGAATTTCAAAGGCTTTGTGATGACCCACATTCTCATGCCTATCGTGCAGAGTAGAGCGATGGCAGCGGTCACGATGAGCACCCAGTCGGCTTCGCTAATGGCAATCCCTAACACGATGAACGTCACGAGATAAGAGAGATAAAGCATCACCTGATCGATCTTATATATAAGGTGTAAGCGGAAGGAACGTTGGAGTAATGGGCGAGAGGCAAGTTCGAAGAGCAGCTGATTGCGCCGTTTCTTTTTTGTAGGAATGTCCTCTATCATCCATGAGGCAGGTTCAATGCAGACAGTGTTCGCTTGGGGAGCGGCAAACTTGTTGACGATGAAGTCGTATTCTCCACGCAACAATTGCAAGTTGCCGCGATAACCGTCTTGGGCAATGAACCCACTCTTGCGGAACATGAGGTTGCACGAGTTGGTGCGATAGGCGATGCTGCGATGCGCCTGATGCAGTAAATATAAATCCGAGTACCACCTTTCCAGCTGGTAAAGGGTAGGGGCGGCAGGCTCATACTGGCTATATCCCACAACCAACTGTGCCTCTTGGGTGCAGTGGCGAGACATCTCAAGCAACCAAGTGCTACTGGCTGGCTGACAATCTGCCTCTGTTAAGAGTATCCATTCATGCTTAGCAGCCTTGACACCCAACGTAATGGCAAGCTTCTTGCGACTCATATAACGGGAAGAAGTGGGGACAAAGGTGGCGTAGAGATGTGGGTTGTTGGAAAAACGCTTCAGCACCATCTCGGTTTCGTGGTCGCCTTGTTCTGCCACAACCACCACCTCGAAGGCACCTTCGTATTCTTGTTCCAAGAGTGCAGGCAGATGCTTCGCCAACTCTTTTGCCTGTTCATGAACCGTCACTAAAACGGTGATGCTCGGTGGTTCTGCTGTTTGTATGTCGTTGGCTGTGTTGTCATTATGCTGAGACGAGGAAACATCCTCTGCCGTCTCTACGATTTCCTCCTCGTCAGACACCTCTTCTGTCGTGATGAGTCGACGAAGATCACGGCGAAAACGGAAATACGGACTGCAAAGTGGTGCTACCAATGCCAGCAACAGAACGAGGATGCTAATGATGAGGGTTGTTTCGTTGATAATCATGTTATATTTTTCTTTCCTCTGATGAAAAATCATTGCTTAAATATCCCTGAACTAAAGGTCTGCCATTGTACTGACTTGCCATACTTTCACCGTAGGCTCCTGCCGACCGAATGGCTAAGATATCGCCTCTGTGACAGGAGGGTAGAAGTACATCTTGTGCCATGACATCGCTCGATTCACAGATAGGACCTACCACATCGTAAGTTTCCAGCGCTCCTTGAGACGACCTGTTTTCTATTTTGTGATGAGCTTGATAGAGTGCAGGACGTAACAGTTCGGTCATTCCAGCATCAATGATGCAAAACTTTTTGTGTTCTCCTTCCTTGATATAGAGCACTTTGCTTATCAAACTTCCACATTGGGCAACAACCGATCGCCCTAATTCAAAGTGAATGGTTTGCTCTTCTGTGTAGTGTAAGTGTTGGGCAAAGGTGTCAAAATAGGCTTGGAAATCAGGGATGGCGCAACCATCAGGGTCATCATAGTTCACACCGAGTCCGCCTCCCACATTGATGTAACGCAAATGAATGTCGTGTTGGTTTAACTCTGTTTGCAGCTCATTGATGCGTTGACACTCAGACACAAAGTCGCTCATATCCGTGATTTGGGAACCAATATGAAAGTGAAGACCTATGAGTGTGATGTGTTCGAGCCGAGAGCAGGCTTCTATGGCTGTGTTCATCTGTGCCAATGGAATGCCAAACTTGTTTTCCGACAGTCCTGTGGTGATGTGAGCGTGCGTATGAGCTCCCACATTGGGATTGATGCGCAATGCCACACGTGCTACTTGTTGTTCTTGAGCAGCCAGCGCATTCACTACTTCTAATTCTTCCAAACTCTCTACATGAAAGCAAAAAATGTGCTGTTGAAGTGCTAATCTGATTTCTTCATCTCGTTTTCCCACCCCAGCAAACACAATCTTGTTGGCAGGAAAGCCTGCCTTCAAGGCTGCTGTGATCTCTCCACCACTGACACAATCGGCACCAAACCCTGCCTGACTTATCTGTTGCAGTAGTTGTGGATGCGCATTGGCTTTCAAGGCATAATGCACTTCAAAGTTGGCATGCTTGTCCGTCTCACGCTTAATGGCATCCAGTGTGCGATGAAGCAACTGGGTGTCGTAATAATAATAAGGTGTCTGCTTGGTGTTTAAGCAGATTGCAGAAGGTAATGCGTTCATGTTGTGCCAGTCTCCTATTCAACTTCTTGGTGATGAAAGAGCATGTCACTGAGACTTTGTAGTGCTTTTTTCTTGTCACTGGCTTTTACAAGGAACGAGATATTATAATTACTACCTCCATAAGATATCATGCGCACAGGGATGTGTCGCATGGCATCTAATGCCAAGGTCTCGAACCCCACGTTACTCCAAGCTAAGTCGCCCACCACGCAGATGATGCACATGTCTCTGTCAACGGTGACCGTACCGAACTTCATCAGGTCATTAACAATCTCGTCCAAGTGGCTGTCGTCGTCAATACTCATAGACACACCCACCTCGCTGGTGGCAATCATGTCAATAGGCGTTTGATAACTTTCAAAGATTTCGAATACCTTTCTCAAGAAACCAGTGGCTAATAACATTCGCGACGATTTGATTTTAATGGCGACAATGTTGTCTTTGGCAGCCACCGCCTTAATCTCCCCTTGTTTGATAGTGTTGTCAATGAGGGTTCCGTCGGCATCGGGTTCTAAGGTATTTTTCAACCGTACGGGTATTCCTGCATATTTGGCAGGCTGCACACAAGTAGGGTGAAGTATCTTGGCACCAAAGTATGCCAACTCTGCAGCCTCCTCAAAGTTCAGCTGTTCTACTGCTTCGGTGTCGTCTACCACGCGAGGGTCGTTGTTGTGCATGCCATCAATGTCGGTCCAAATCACGATTTCTTCCGCTGGTAGTGCCGCTCCTATCAGTGAAGCGGTATAATCAGAACCGCCCCGAAGCAGGTTGTCAACCTCTCCATAGGCGTTGCGACAAATGAAGCCTTGCGTCAAGTAGATTTGTTGCCCTGGGTTGGCAGCCATTTGTTCGGCAAGTTTTTCCTTGATATATGGAAGATTGGGTTCCCCATTCTTATCCGTTCTCATAAAGTCGAGTGCCGACAACAGAACGGCTTTTATCCCTTGTTCTTGCAGATAATTCACCATCATCGTGGTACTGATGATTTCGCCTTGCGCAACAATGCACTTCTCTTCAAACGAGGTAAACAAGTCTTTGGTAAACAATCGGAGGTAGTTAAACTCTTCTGCCAAGAACTGTTGCGTTTTCTGTTTGTACGTTTCCGTGCTGTACAGCTCCTCGATATGTTCAAGATATTTTCTTTCCAAGGCATTGATGACCTCGTTTGCGCCTTCTGGATTCTTCTTATATAAATAATCTGCTATTTCAATCAGAGTGTTCGTTGTACCCGACATGGCAGAGAGAACCACAAAAGTGGGTTGTCCTGAAGTGGTAATCAGCGTTGCCACATTCTTTATTCTTGTTGGTGAGCCTACGGAAGTGCCACCGAATTTCATTACTTTCATACGTGATAACTGTTTACCTGAGTTCATGTAAAATGTGAATAAGCTACTGCTGTGTGCGATGCGGTTATGCCTCTTGACTTTCTTGCGTGTCCTGCAAGGCGTCTACTTTCAAGTCTGATTTGTTGTAGGAGCTGGTAATATCTTCAAGAAGTCCGTCTTTCGCACGATACACAATGCCGGGATATTGATCTAACAAGGGGATATTATGCGTCGACATCACAACGGCAGTGCCCGTCAAGGTAATCTCTTTCAGCAGTTTCACAATGTTGTGTGCGGTCTCTGGGTCAAGATTACCCGTGGGTTCATCTGCGACAATCATCTTGGGACGATTCAGGAGTGCCCTTGCAATCGCAATTCGCTGTTGCTCTCCGCCTGAGAGTTCATGGGGCATCTTATATTTTTTCTCCGTCATCTCAACGGCTGAGAGCACCTCGTCAATGCGGGCATCAATCTCTTTCTTATCTTTCCATCCCGTTGCTTTGAGTACAAATTTCAAATTTATATAGATGTTTTTGTCGTGCAACAGCTGAAAGTCTTGGAAGATAATGCCCATTTCGCGTCGCAATCCAGGCACCTGTTTTCGTTTGATATGTAGGAGATCTCGCCCCAGCACTTCCGCTTTGGTTCCCTCTTCTGTGTGAATATCCAACTCACAATAGATGGTTTTCAGCAGTGAACTTTTGCCAGAACCAACTTTTCCGATAAGGTAAATAAATTCACCTTCTTCAACTTGAAAATTTACATCTTTCAGTACTAACGTGTCAGCCTGATATATTTGCACCTTTTGATAGTCTACTAACATGGTCGATAGTCTTCTTTTTTATTATTGAATCGTCATTCCCTCTTCCTCAAGAGCCGAATGTTTCACTCATGCAAAGATACTAAATTCTTTCGAATAGTCAGCCATATCGGCACTGATAAATATGAATTGCCCACCGCTCTTTTATTGAAAACGTGGCTCTATTATAAAAAAATGACGTATTTTCCTGTTGTAAACAACGTAGATGAAGTTAACAACGAAATCAACTCTAAGTTTGCGACATGAAAAAAATAGGATTAAATCTTTT
>NZ_JRPQ01000127.1 GCF_000762405.1 Hoylesella timonensis S9-PR14
CAGAGCACGTGATTTGTAATCTCGGGGTCGTTGGTTCGAATCCGACAAGAGGCTCGAAAGTTTTTAGATATGAAAGGGTGGCGTCTCTATGGTAGGCGACACCTTTTTGCCTTTTATAGACGGTGTACCGCATGGTATAGATGTTCGCATTAAAAGGTTTATCAAGATTCAAAACTCATTAACTCATTAACTCATCAACTCACAAACTCAAAACTCATTAACTCACAAACTCAATAACTCACTATGGCTCATGGACATGAAGTCCTGCACATGATGGCAGGCAACACATACGAAAGTAAAGAAGCGTTGGTAAAGGCAATTATCAACAAGTTTGGCGAGGCGGAACGTTTTCACACCTGTTCGGCAGAAGGCATGACAGCCGCACAATTGGTTGACTTTCTCGAAGCTCGTGGCAAGTTCATGCCCGCATCCTCCAATCAATTTACGGTAGATGAAACCAAGATTTGCAAGCATTAGGTTGGAACTTGCGAACCCATTAGTTTACGAACTCATTAGCTTACGAACTTAAAAACTCAATAACTCACAAACTCAATAACTTACAATCTCACAATCTCATCAACTAAAAACTCAAAAACTCACAAACTTACAAACTCACAAACTCACCCCATGATTAAGATTTACGGAATGAAGTCCTGCCCCGATTGTGTGGCAGTAGACCGTCAGGTAGCGGGCGACAGTCGTTACCAAGTAATAGACATTGGCGAACATGTATCGTTGTTAAAACAATTTTTGCATTTGCGCGACACCAATCCCGTCTTTGATGAGGCGAAACGCTGTGGAGCGGCTGGCATTCCATGTTTTGTTTTGGAGGATGGCACCGTTACACTCCGTCCCGAAGAGGCAGGACTTTCGAGCAATGCGTCTGATGCACCTGCCTGCAACATTGACGGTTCAGGCTGTTAAGTCATCGCTTGCTGACTCTTTTTGCGTTCTGAAAGAACAAAAGGAAGGAGAAAGTGTGCCGACTACAAACAATTTTGTTGATGTATGGGTATGGATTCTTTTATCCTTTTGCGCTTACAGCGCACCAGTTTGTTTTTACATCCATACCCAGAGCGTTGCTCTGGGCTGTATTCTTGTTGGGGCTTCGCCCCGTCCTTGCTTGTAACATCTGCTGCACATTATCTTGGACGATGTTCCCGTTACGGCTTCGCCCCGTCTTTGCTCAAATGTAATCTCCCAAAAATATTTGTAACTTCGCCCCGCCTTTGCTCGTAACATTTGCTGCACAATATCTTGGACGATGTTCTTGTTGGGGCTTCGCCCCGTCTTTGCTCAAATATAAACTCCCAAAAATATTTGCAGCTTTGCCCGTCCTTGCTTGTGACATCTGCTGCACATTTGTTCCTCTATAGTGCGTGGCTTCTGATTGCTCATTGCTTGTTATATATAAAAGGTGACCCGCCAGCAGTTCTACGGGATGCCGACGGGTTCTGTTATCGTTTGATTAGATAATCTGCTCTCACTCGGTCATTTGAAAGCACGCTTTCATGACACTCGATTACTCGCAGATTTCGGACTGTCTTATCCGAGAATCTTCTTCTTTTCGACTGAAAATTTAATGTTTTTCTTGAATTTTGCAAGATTTTGATTAGTTTTTTGATGAAACATGGCATAAAGTGCCTGCTTTTTTGTATTTTCGAACCGTGTTCTCGAAAGAGGCATGACATAGATGCTCAACTTCGTCACTCGAATCTGCACCTCGACAACGATTAAGAGCAATCCTAACATCTAAGGAGTGTGCGCTGTAATAAGCGCAGGCTTCTCCATAAGATGTTAGGGGCAGTGCAGAGCCCGAGTGACGTATGGCGGGTCTGCGCTTTCTTTATGTCCTAAGGTCAGTGTCCATTCCGCCAAAAGAATAGGATTAATGTTCAAAAAAGAATATCATGTTGGAGAAGGCAAAAAATGTTCTATGCGAACAACTACAGAGGAATCTGGCCGAGCAGGACTACTACAAGAACATCTGCACGGAGATTATGGTGAAGAATGAGACAGTGATGCATTTGATGCATCCGTCGGTCATCGTCAACGAGCGAACGGGGGAGGAGGTGTTTCCCGAACGGGCACAAAACGACATCGACAAGGAGTTTGACCCAATGATTGCACTCTGTTTCTCGTTCAGCATGAAGGAGCAGAAACAACAATTGGAGCGCTTCAAGGCAAGGAGCGACTTCGGCGAATTTCGGGAGGTCAAGGACTTCGGGGCAAGGATGTATGCCATTGATTTCGGCACCGATGTCGAAAAAGCCACCGAGAAATGTGTAGATATTTTGCGCGATATTTATGAGGTGGAGAAGTTGCGGAATTTCAAAATTACCACGGGCGACATGGAAAGTGGCGAGGTGTATGCCAAGAAAACCATCTTTTCTCCTCAAAGCGAGCCTTTCAAGCCGAAAACGCCCAAAAGAAATGCAGTTGTTCCAAAAGTAGTTGGCGTTGCAACAAGGGTCGTAGAAGATGAACCTACAGCATTACCACTTGTGGATGGGAAGATAAAGGCAACGCAGATGTCAGATACGGAAAAAGGTGTAGGCCTCGCTAAAAAGTCTGACGATAAAGATATCAGCGACAAGACATACAAGAAGGTAATGTGGCTTATTGGTATTGTCGTTGCATCATTTCTGTTTTTCGTCATTATGAAATACCGCCAAAGCGAGCCGCAACCGTCCGATATGGAAACGGTTGTCGAGGAGACTGTTGACAGTGTAGAAGAGGCGACGCCTTTGTCTGCAGAACAACGGGAAGCCATTCTCGGTAAGAGCAAGCCTGTAGCCTCAGAGGAGCAGCCTAAGAAGGAAGAGCCAAAGACGGAAAGCGTCGGCAAGTGGCGAGAGACTGGCACTGGCGATAACAACCATACGTGGGTTTTAGAGAAAAATCTGTCGAACGGTCAGTATGTGCTAAAGAATTACTATCAAGAGCAGTTCTTCCAGCAGCATACGTGCATCCGTAAGAAAATCAAGCGCAGCAAGGATTACCTGTTCCATGATGTGCGCAATGAGCAGACCTTTACACTGAAAGCCGGTTCGGAAATATTCTTCATCCCGAATTTCGACAACGATGCCAACGGTATTCTTGTCATCAACGGTAGCACAGGCTATCTGTACACCAACGACATCAATCCCCGTGTCTATGACTTCTTTGCAACGTTACAACCAATCTATTAAAAAAACAGTTTTATTATGACATACGTAAATTGCCCTCACTGCGGAGCGACGCTTTCTGTGCCTGAAGAGTACAAAAATGACAAACGATTACATTGCAGTCAGTGTAACCAAAACTTTGAAAATGACAAAAACATTCTGTGGAAAGCCCCAAAGGTGAAACCGAAGCCAACGCCAAACCAAAAGAACGCTCCATCAGAAGAGTTAAGTCTTAAAGGAAAAATTATCACCACGATTGTGATATTCATCATTGCATTTATCGCATACGGGGCGTGTGAAGGTGGCGGTATCAAGGTTGATGGCAAGACCGTGTATGTGGTAACCGAAAACTACTATGCACCTGCGACAGAGGCAGCAGCGAAAAGGATGGTCAACTCTGCCGTAGAGAACCAGCACGATGCGATTGGGTTTCTGGAAACCATGTACGAGAATGAAAGAGAAGGCGAAATGACTCACCTGTTTGAAGGCGAAAAAGTTGTTGTAGTAAAGGAGGTATCTACTGGCTATAAGGTGCGCAAACTTTCCGACTTTACGACTGCGATAATCCCCAATAAGACCTACTTGCGGGAAGAAAACCGCTAATCAGCGATTAAGTGATCTCAATTCTAAGTAAAATAACTGCGGAGCCTCACCCCGACAATAGTCGGCTGGCGAGGCTTCACAGATTAAGCATTGACACTCAAATTCTCAATCCTCTCCGCTGTTCCCGTCCTATGCAGAATTGCTCACGAAACCACTGGGCAATGGGCTTCTGGTTGATTAGCAGGAATAAGTTGCGTTTGTCATCCTTTATTATTTCTGCTGTTACGTAATTGACAAGGGCATTCCGCCTGTACTCATTGGAGTGGAGCCAACAGCTATAGTTGATTGTGTGGCCGTGTATGAGTTTGTCCGTCTGTTCCTCGCTGAAACGTAAGCATCCAATATTAGCAGTCTTTCACACTAACAAATAACACTTATATGTCTGGTAGCATATAAGGGTTATCTTGGACGATGTTCCCGTTACGGCTTCGCCCCGCCTTTGCTCAAATGTAATCTCCCAAATTATTTTCAGCTTTGCCCCGTCCTTGCTCATTATCGTCGCTGTTGCACAATGCCACGTTGCTGGTATTATCTTCAATCGTGTTCATTGCATTTCAACAAGTGCGGTTGATTGCATATTAGCAAGTACGGACTATTGCATTTTAGCAANGACGGGCTGAAAGCCCAAAAAGAACNTAGCCCAGAGCAACGCTCTGGGTACAGTTGACCAACTATTTTTTGCGCTCTGAAAGAGCAAAAGGAAGGAGGAAGTGTGCTGACTGCAAAGAATTTTGTTGATTATGGGTATGCAATCCTTTTCCTTTTGCGCTTACAGCGCGCCAGTTAGTTTTTACATCCATACCCAGAGCGTTGCTCTGGGCTATATTCCTATTGGGGCTTCGCCCCGTCATTGCTCAAATGTAAACTCCCAAAAATATTTGCAGCTTCGCCCCGCCTTCGCTCGTAACATCTCCTGCACACAATATCCAGTGATATACACCTGTTGGGGCTTCGCTCCGCAATTGTACGTAAGCCCAACCGCTATACAATATTCTGACGGCGGTGTTATCTATAATTGAGTTCATTGTATTTCAACAAAGATGGACTATTGCATTTTAGCAAGGACGGGCTGAAAGCCCAATAAGCGTACAGCCCAGAGCAACGCTCTGGGTAAACTTGTGCTAAGGTGTACGCCCTACAGGGGCAAAAGCAAGTGTGCGATGCAATAACTATCAAATGCTTTTGTCCTTACAGGACGTTATTCTCTCAACGATTCTCAACCGCAAGGCGTTGCCTTGGGCTATGAGCTGTTGCCCCTTCGGGGCGTAACCTGTATGCGGATTGCTTATTATGATTTCGTCTCTCTAATTTGTTGAATAAAGTTCTCTCTAATTTGTTGTAGATAGGACTTTGCGCTTGTTGGGGCTTTGCCCCGTCTATGTTCAAATGTAATCTCTCAAACTATTTGCGACTTCGCCCCGTCCTTGCCCATTATCGTCGCTGTTGCACAATGCCACGTCGCAGGTATTATCTTCAATCGTGTTCATTGTATTTCAACAAGTGCGGTTGATTGCATATTAGCAAGTACGGACTATTGCATTTTAGCAANGACGGGCTGAAAGCCCAAAAAGAATNTAGCCCAGAGCANCGCTCTGGGTACAGTTGACCATCTATTTTGCGCTCTGAAAGAGCAAAAGGAAGGAAAAAGTGTGCCGACTGCATACAATTTTGTTGATGTATGGGCATGCAATCCTTTTCCTTTTGCGCTTACAGCGCGCCAGTTTGTTTATACATCCATACCCAGAGCGTTGCTCTGGGCTATGTTCCTATTGGGGCTTCGCCCCGTCCTTGCTCAAATGTGACCTCCCAAAATTATTTACAGCTTCGCCCCGTCTTTGCTCGTAACATCTGCTGCACAATATCTTGGGCTATACATCTTGTTTGGGGCTTCGCTCCGCAATTGTACGTAAGTCCAATTTTTATACAATTCTTTGGCAGAGATATTTTCTACAATTTTCGCTTCATTGATTGCAACAATTGGATTTGTTCTATTGGTTCAATTTGTTGTTAATACAAAAGGACATGATTGTTTTTGACAACAAACTCTGCGCTCATTAAATGAAATTGCCGTTGAAAAAATATATAATAGAAAATTTGCGGTATTCAAATCCTTTTCTTACCTTTGCATTCGCTAAGAAAATGGGCAAGTCTTTTACGGCCAGCTCCCTTTGAATCCCCCAGGGTGGGAACGCAGCAAGGGTATTAGGTTGTAGCGGCGCGATAAGAGTAGCTTGCCCACCCGCCTCTTTAGCTCAGTTGGCCAGAGCACGTGATTTGTAATCTCGGGGTCGTTGGT
>NZ_JRPQ01000128.1 GCF_000762405.1 Hoylesella timonensis S9-PR14
AGTGCGCCCATAATAGGGGCTTGATAATAATCACTTTGGCAAGTGATTAGGTTAGTATTCCAATTTATAAACCTATCCCAGACCGACTTATCCGAATGGGAAACCAAACGGGGAGTGAAGCATGTCGGTAACGCGATAAGTCAGTTAATTGCTAAACTGCGACTGAATTGCTATGGGAAAAGACAGACACGAGGATGAAACCTGATTGGTTGAACAATAGTCCTATGACTAATGTAGAGGTGGCAACGGAAAGCAGTTATATACGTTGCCTCGCAGTACCCACGCTTATTGAACNGAGTGATGGGCAAGGAATTTACTGCGACATATCCGTCAGAGAACAGAAAAGGATGTACGTTGCATCCGACAGTCTGTCAAGCCAAGTTATCAAGTCCACTAAATGGGGATTGCCTACACGGAGATGCCGAAAGGCTATGAGCACAGGCTCTGAAAACTCCGCATGGCAACGGAGTTCCCATAGTAGTCTGAGCGTGGGAAAGCCACGTACATGGCGAAGGGGAACAGCTCGGTAATTTTAATATTGTCAAACGATAACGTGTGAGACGTATGAGAAATCCAGAGACCATATTAAACAGTTTATCTGCACATAGCAAAGATGTGCATTACAAGTACGAAAGGTTGTACCGCATCCTATTCAATGAACAGATGTTTTATGTAGCCTACCAGCGCATTTATGCGAAACCGGGCAACATGACACCCGGCTCAGACGGCAAGACCATTGACGGAATGAGCGTTGATAGAATAGGACATCTGATAGCTGCGCTAAAGGATGAAAGTTACATGCCAACGCCTGCCCGAAGAGTCTATATCCCTAAAAAGAATGGGAAGAAAAGACCATTGGGCATCCCATCAATCGAAGACAAGATGGTGCAAGAGGTCGTCAGACTTATTCTTGAAGCTGTCTATGAGGGACATTTTGAGAAATCCTCGCATGGATTCAGACCAAGAAGAAGCTGTCATACGGCTTTGCGTTCCATCCAAACTCTTTTCACTGGTGCGAACTGGTTCATCGAAGGTGACATCAAAGGATTCTTCGACAACATCGACCACCATATTCTGATTGAAACTCTTCGTGAGCGCATATCAGATGAAAGATTTCTTCGACTGATATGGAAATTCCTAAAGGCTGGATATATCGAAGATTTTACATTTCACAAGACGTATTCGGGAACTCCCCAAGGAGGGATAATAAGCCCTATCTTGGCAAATATCTACCTTGATAAGTTCGATAAATACATGCGTGAATATGCGGAATCATTCGACAAGGGCAAGAAAAAGCGGGAAAACCCACTCCACGCAAGTTACAGCCGAAAGGCTGTAAGATTACGCAAGACTATCCGAAACGCCACTGATGAGGATACGAAACGTGAATTGCTGACACAACTGAAAGAGGTGGAAGCTAAGACACGGAGAGTGCCGGCATCTATGGCAATGGATAGTAATTACAAGAGACTTAAATATATCAGATATGCCGATGACTTTCTAATCGGTGTAATTGGTAGTAAAGCAGACTGTGCGAAAATGAAAGAGAACTTTACAATATTCATGAGAGACAAACTAAAGCTTGAACTCTCCGAAGAAAAGACCCTTATCACAAATGCGCAGGATTCAGCAAAGTTTCTTGGGTATGAAATCTCTGTCAGAAAATCCGAAGCCATGAAGCGAAACAAGCTGGGATGGCTGAAGAGACCGTTCAGCGGACGCATAATACTGACTCTGCCTATCGCCTCCGTCCAAAAGAAATTATTGGAACTGAAAGCAATGGAGCTTAGGGTAATCAATGGAAAGGAAATCTGGTATGCCATGCCACGCAATTACCTGACCAAAGAAGACCCAGCCACAATTTGCGCACGCTATACAACTGAAATCAGAGGTTTGTACCAATATTATAGGATTGCGGACAACATCTCTTTTGCAGGAAGTAAATTCGGTTACATAATGCGATATAGTTTCTGCAAAACTTTGGCAAAGAAACTAAATTCATCAACTGCCAAGGTTATACGAAAGTACAGAAGAGACCATGACTTGGCGATACCTTATCAAGCAAAGAAAGGAGAAACCAAGTTCCGAATATTCTATAATGACGGCTTTGCAAGGCAAGAGCCGGACAAAGACGCAACCTGCGATAATCTACCTAACACGTTTGTACTTCCTTTCCCCACTCTTGCGGAGAGACTCATGGAGCACAAATGTGAATTGTGTGGAGCAACCAATGTCAAGACCGTAATGTATCAAGTCCGTAAACTCAAAGGTATAAATACCGATACGGAGTGGCACCGACTGATGATTAAGAAATGGCGTAAGACGTTGGCAGTATGCAAACATTGTAATGCAAAAATTCATGCCCATGACAAATAAACTGACATTACCAGTGGAGAGCCGTATGCAGGGAGACTTGCACGTACGGTTCGGGGGCAGGCTATGGGAAACCTACCACCGAAAGGTGGTAAGGCGCCCATCGCCGAGCCTACACGTGAAGTATG
>NZ_JRPQ01000129.1 GCF_000762405.1 Hoylesella timonensis S9-PR14
AGTGCGCCCATAATAGGGGCTTGATAATAATCACTTTGGCAAGTGATTAGGTTAGTATTCCAATTTATAAACCTATCCCAGACCGACTTATCCGAATGGGAAACCAAACGGGGAGTGAAGCATGTCGGTAACGCGATAAGTCAGTTAATTGCTAAACTGCGACTGAATTGCTATGGGAAAAGACAGACACGAGGATGAAACCTGATTGGTTGAACAATAGTCCTATGACTAATGTAGAGGTGGCAACGGAAAGCAGTTATATACGTTGCCTCGCAGTACCCACGCTTATTGAACNGAGTGATGGGCAAGGAATTTACTGCGACATATCCGTCAGAGAACAGAAAAGGATGTACGTTGCATCCGACAGTCTGTCAAGCCAAGTTATCAAGTCCACTAAATGGGGATTGCCTACACGGAGATGCCGAAAGGCTATGAGCACAGGCTCTGAAAACTCCGCATGGCAACGGAGTTCCCATAGTAGTCTGAGCGTGGGAAAGCCACGTACATGGCGAAGGGGAACAGCTCGGTAATTTTAATATTGTCAAACGATAACGTGTGAGACGTATGAGAAATCCAGAGACCATATTAAACAGTTTATCTGCACATAGCAAAGATGTGCATTACAAGTACGAAAGGTTGTACCGCATCCTATTCAATGAACAGATGTTTTATGTAGCCTACCAGCGCATTTATGCGAAACCGGGCAACATGACACCCGGCTCAGACGGCAAGACCATTGACGGAATGAGCGTTGATAGAATAGGACATCTGATAGCTGCGCTAAAGGATGAAAGTTACATGCCAACGCCTGCCCGAAGAGTCTATATCCCTAAAAAGAATGGGAAGAAAAGACCATTGGGCATCCCATCAATCGAAGACAAGATGGTGCAAGAGGTCGTCAGACTTATTCTTGAAGCTGTCTATGAGGGACATTTTGAGAAATCCTCGCATGGATTCAGACCAAGAAGAAGCTGTCATACGGCTTTGCGTTCCATCCAAACTCTTTTCACTGGTGCGAACTGGTTCATCGAAGGTGACATCAAAGGATTCTTCGACAACATCGACCACCATATTCTGATTGAAACTCTTCGTGAGCGCATATCAGATGAAAGATTTCTTCGACTGATATGGAAATTCCTAAAGGCTGGATATATCGAAGATTTTACATTTCACAAGACGTATTCGGGAACTCCCCAAGGAGGGATAATAAGCCCTATCTTGGCAAATATCTACCTTGATAAGTTCGATAAATACATGCGTGAATATGCGGAATCATTCGACAAGGGCAAGAAAAAGCGGGAAAACCCACTCCACGCAAGTTACAGCCGAAAGGCTGTAAGATTACGCAAGACTATCCGAAACGCCACTGATGAGGATACGAAACGTGAATTGCTGACACAACTGAAAGAGGTGGAAGCTAAGACACGGAGAGTGCCGGCATCTATGGCAATGGATAGTAATTACAAGAGACTTAAATATATCAGATATGCCGATGACTTTCTAATCGGTGTAATTGGTAGTAAAGCAGACTGTGCGAAAATGAAAGAGAACTTTACAATATTCATGAGAGACAAACTAAAGCTTGAACTCTCCGAAGAAAAGACCCTTATCACAAATGCGCAGGATTCAGCAAAGTTTCTTGGGTATGAAATCTCTGTCAGAAAATCCGAAGCCATGAAGCGAAACAAGCTGGGATGGCTGAAGAGACCGTTCAGCGGACGCATAATACTGACTCTGCCTATCGCCTCCGTCCAAAAGAAATTATTGGAACTGAAAGCAATGGAGCTTAGGGTAATCAATGGAAAGGAAATCTGGTATGCCATGCCACGCAATTACCTGACCAAAGAAGACCCAGCCACAATTTGCGCACGCTATACAACTGAAATCAGAGGTTTGTACCAATATTATAGGATTGCGGACAACATCTCTTTTGCAGGAAGTAAATTCGGTTACATAATGCGATATAGTTTCTGCAAAACTTTGGCAAAGAAACTAAATTCATCAACTGCCAAGGTTATACGAAAGTACAGAAGAGACCATGACTTGGCGATACCTTATCAAGCAAAGAAAGGAGAAACCAAGTTCCGAATATTCTATAATGACGGCTTTGCAAGGCAAGAGCCGGACAAAGACGCAACCTGCGATAATCTACCTAACACGTTTGTACTTCCTTTCCCCACTCTTGCGGAGAGACTCATGGAGCACAAATGTGAATTGTGTGGAGCAACCAATGTCAAGACCGTAATGTATCAAGTCCGTAAACTCAAAGGTATAAATACCGATACGGAGTGGCACCGACTGATGATTAAGAAATGGCGTAAGACGTTGGCAGTATGCAAACATTGTAATGCAAAAATTCATGCCCATGACAAATAAACTGACATTACCAGTGGAGAGCCGTATGCAGGGAGACTTGCACGTACGGTTCGGGGGCAGGCTATGGGAAACCTACCACCGAAAGGTGGTAAGGCGCCCATCGCCGAGCCTACATGTCAAGTATGCCGACGAGCCGCTGCTCTTGAACGTGGAGATGACGGACTTTATTCATGACGGTGCGAGCGTAAACCGCCCAAACAATGCGATGGAGGTCTATCTGAAGGAACTTGGCAGCGAGAGTCCGATGCTGGTAAGGCTCATCATGAAGTCCATCCATAAGGAGAATAGGCGTACCGTCAAGCACATCGGCAGCAAGGCGTTTGGCATTCAATATTTGCTTCGAGGTCTGTACTCGCACAACGGGTTACTGTACTTCCACACCGAACTGCGCAACAAATCCAACGTTCCGTTCGACATCGACTTCATCACGTTCAAAATCGTGGATAAGAAGGTTGCCAAGCAGACCGCCATGCAGGAGCAGGTACTGCTTCCGCTGCGTGCCTACAACTATGTTACCTGTGTGGCGGGACAGAAGAGCGGTCGCACGGTGTTCACGCTTCAGAAGTTCACCATCCCCGATGACAAGCAGCTCATTGTGGAGATGCACGAGAAAAACGGTGGGCGACATCAGTCCTTCATCGTGGAGAACGAAGACCTTGTGCGTGCAGGGGAGATTGACGAACTCAGAGTGAAGTAATATGAGAAAGTCTCTATTTTCCATATTTATCGTGATGCTTGCCCTCTTTGCAGGGCAGGCACACGCCCAACGCTGTCTGCCCAAAATGAAGGGCATACGCCTGACCGCAGGCATGGCGGACGGCTTTTATGCCAAGTCTGCCAGCAACAACACAGGCTATATGTTCGGGGCTTCGCTTGCCACCTACACTAAAGGCGGACATCAATGGGTGCTTGGGGCGGAGTATCTCTGCAGATACCACCCTTATCGGGATAGCCGTATCCCTACGGAGCAGTTCACGGGCGAGGGAGGTTTCTTCTGTAATATGCTGTCCGACGGGAGCAAGACCTTCTTCCTCTCCGCAGGCGTTTCTGCCTTGGCGGGATATGAGACGGTCAATGGTGGAAAGAAACTGCTCTTTGACGGCTCGACGCTACGAAATAAGGACGGCTTTCTTTATGGTGGTGCCGTTACCTTGCAGGCGGAGACTTATCTGACGGACAGATTGGTGTTATTGTTCTATGGCAGGGAGTGTTGTCTGTGGGGTGGCTCTACGGAGCGTTTCCATGCCCAGTACGGTGTCGGACTGAAAATCATGCTGGACTGATGGACGTGCGACAAATGAGAAAAATCCCCATTGCGGACTTCCTGAACGCAATGGGGATTCAGCCAAAAAAGCAGAAAGGTGGCATTCTCTGGTACAATGCTCCTTACCGCACGGAACGGACACCCTCGTTCAAGGTCGATACGAATAAAAATGTATGGTTCGACTTTGGAATCGGCAAAGGGGGCGACATTTTCGACTTAGCAGGAGAGTTTATCGGAAGCGGTGACTTCCTCCTGCGGGCGGCTTTCATTGCAAAGAGTGGAACGTGTCCGCCACTTGCTTTGGAACAACCGCAAAGAAGCGAAAGGAAAGGACTTATCTTCGAGGATATTTGGGTGCGACCATTGCAGAATCCCAGACTGCTGGGTTATCTGGAAGAACGGGGAATCAATGCCCACGTTGCCATACCCAACTGCGAGGAGGTTCGATACCGGGTGCATGGCAAACGGTACTATGCCATCGGCTTTCGTAATGAGGCAGGAGGAATGGAATTGCGTAATCGCTTCTTCAAGGGCTGCATCCCTCCGAAGGATATTTCACTGAAGCGTAACGGTTCGGACGTGTGTGCCGTATTCGAGGGCTTTATGGATTACCTCTCCGCTATGCAAATGGGCATCATCGCTTCGGACTGGCTTGTGCTTAATTCCGTCTCCAACGTGGAAAAAGCGGAGAAAGCCTTGCAGGGCTATGAAAGGATAGAATGCTTCCTCGACAATGACGAGGCAGGGAGAAGGACTTTTCAGAGATTGCATGGCTGTTTCGGGGAGAAGGTCATCGACCGTTCTGCCCTATATGCCAAACATAAGGATTTGAATGACTACCTGCTGTCTCAAAGGCGGGTGTGAGTGTATAATATAAAATGTAACAAACAATGAAGAAGAAAATATTGAATACAATTTGGGTAATGGGGGTACTCTCCATTGCTGTGTTTTGTTTATCTGCTTGTAATCACGAGCTGGATATTCAGCAGGCGTATCCGTTCACGGTAGAGACAATGCCGGTGCAGAAGCATATCGCCAAGGGACAGACGGCGGAAATACGCTGCACGCTCAAACGGCAGGGGCGATTTGAAGATGCACGCTATACCATCCGTTATTTCCAACCCGATGGTAGGGGGAGATTGAAGATGGATAACGGTATGGTCTTCAAGCCCAATGACCGTTATCCGCTCACGAAAGAAGAGTTCAGGCTATACTATACTTCCGCATCCACAGACCAACAGACAATAGATGTGTATGTGGAGGACAACTTCGGGCAGACGGCAAAGCTCTCGTTTGAGTTCAACAGTCAGAAGAACGAGGAAAAGGAGAAGAAGGATGAGGATAGGAAGTAAACTTGTCGTCTTGTGCCTTGTCTGCCTTTCCTGCTTACGGCTTTCGGCTCAGGACAGAAGAAATGTACTTCTCTCGTTGCCGCCCTTTGAGCGTGCCGTTGTCTGCATCAAGCATTTTGAGGGCTTACACGGGTTCAAAGATGCTCCCTATGTCGGATACGGGCATCATTATCCTAACCTTGATATTATCCTAACTTTATATTGCAAATGATTGA
>NZ_JRPQ01000130.1 GCF_000762405.1 Hoylesella timonensis S9-PR14
GGTAAGGCGCCCATCGCCGAGCCTACACGTGAAGTATGCCGATGAGCCAGAGAAGCTGAGCGTGGAGATGAAGGACTTTCTGTCGCCCGTCGAGGGACGTTTGCCGAGCAATCGTGCGGACATCTACTTCAAGGAACTCGGCAACGAGTCGCCCGTACTCGTCAAGCTGATGATGAAGACCATTTATCAAAATGATAAACGTGTATTTAGGCATATCGGCGCCCAAATGTTCGGTATGAAATTCCTGCTTAGGGGATTGTATGCGCACAATGGCTTGCTATATTTTCATACCCGAATAGACAATATGACTAATATGCCGTATTCGGTGGACTTTATCACCTTCAAGGTTGTGGATAAGAAAGTAGCTAAACGCACTGCCATTCAGGAGAGAGTGCAACAACCACTCCGTGCCTATCATCAGGTGAACTATATCAAGGGAAAGCACACCGAAAGTTCAGTGTTTGCCTTGGAACAGTTCTCACTATCAGAGGATAAACAGCTTGAAGTGACGCTTTATGAGCATAATGGTGGACGAACGCTTACCTTCTATGTCGAGCCGCAAGATTTACTTTTGGCTCAGAAGATTGATAACCTCAAACTTAAATGGTAATGAAGAAGTATCTCTTTTTATTGGCTTGTGCGGTGGCGATGATGCTGCCAGCACAAGCGCAAAGACTGATTCCGAAGCAGAAAGGAATAGAAGTAGTAGGCAGTCTGCCGATTATCAAGGGCGAAAAACTTTTTGCCAAGGATAACTTCGGTCTGGGTTTGTCGCTCACTCGCTACTTGAAGCGTGAGAACTATGCCTTTATGGGTATGGAATATGAGCAACAAAATATGCCGTATCGCAGTTATGATGTGAAACTCAAAGATGCACTTTTGCATTTGGGCTATATGCACCCGATTATGTCGGACAATGGCAAGAACGTGTTGCTCTATGGTGGTGTCTCCGCTTTGGGTGGTTATGAAGAAATCAATGATGACAAGCCGTTCCTGCCCGATGGGGCAAAACTGCTTGACCGCTCACGCTTCGTTTATGGCGGTGCGGTGCATCTATCCATAGAATGTTTCTTATCGGACAATGTGCTGTTGCTATTCAAAGGACAGGGACGCATACTCTTTGGTACGGATGTTCATCATTTTCGCCCTGC
>NZ_JRPQ01000131.1 GCF_000762405.1 Hoylesella timonensis S9-PR14
GGTAAGGCGCCCATCGCCGAGCCTACACGTGAAGTATGCCGATGAGCCAGAGAAGTTAAACGTTGAGATGAAGGACTTTCTGTCGCCCGTCGAAGGACGTTTGCCGAGCAACCGTGCGGACATCTACTTCAAGGAACTGGGTAACGAGTCGCCCATACTCGTCAAGCTGATGATGAAGACTATTTATCAAAATGATAAACGTGTATTCAAGCATATCGGCACCCAAATGTTCGGTATGAAATTCCTGCTTAGGGGATTGTATGCGCACAATGGCTTGCTATATTTTCATACCCGAATAGACAATATGACCAATATGCCGTACTCGGTGGACTTCGTTACGTTCAAGGTGGTGGATAAAAAGGTGGCGAAGCGCACCGCCATTCAGGAACAGGTGCTGCAACCACTCCGTGCCTATCATCAGGTGAATTACATCAAGGGAAGGCACACAGAAAGTTCGGTGTTCGCCTTGGAGCAGTTCTCGCTTTCAGAAGATAAGCAGCTTGAAGTGACGCTTTATGAGCATAATGGTGGACGAACGCTTACCTTCTATGTCGAGCCGCAAGATTTACTTTTGGCTCAGAAGATTGATAACCTCAAACTTAAATGGTAATGAAGAAGTATCTCTTTTTATTGGCTTGTGCGGTGGCAACGATGCTGCCGGCACAAGCGCAAAGACTGATTCCGAAGCAGAAAGGAATAGAAGTCATAGGCAGTCTGCCGATTATCAAGGGAGAAAAACTTTTTGCCAAGGGTAACTTCGGTCTGGGCTTGTCACTCACCCGTTACTTGAAGCGTGAGAACTATGCCTTTATGGGGATGGACTATGAGCAACAGAATATGCCGTATCGCAGCTATGATGTGAAACTCAAAGATGCCTTCGTGCATTTGGGCTATATGCAGCCTATTGTTTCTGATAATGGTAAAAATGTATTTGCCTATGCTGGAATATCCGCTTTGGGTGGCTATGAGGAACTTAACGAAGATAAGAAACTACTTCTTGATGGCGCAAAACTACTCGATGACTCTCACTTCGTCTATGGTGGAGCGGTGCATCTATCCATAGAATGTTTCTTATCGGACAATGTGCTGTTGCTACTCAAAGGACAGGGACGCATACTCTTTGGTACGGATGTTCATCATTTTCGCCCTGC
>NZ_JRPQ01000132.1 GCF_000762405.1 Hoylesella timonensis S9-PR14
CAATAGGCAAACGCCCAACAAAAATGGGCTGATTTTCGAAAAATAAACGTCTCTTGAAACTAAAACATTGACTTAACAGGCTTGGAAACACTCTTTTGAGACGTTATTCACATGCTTCAGCAGTCTTAAAGCATGCAAATAATCAGCCTATCTCAATGCTTTAGCCGTTGAGAAATGATAAAAAAGGGAACAAACGAAAGTAATTTGATCGCAACAACTTATGTAACAATAGTTTATGAAAGTTGCTCAAAATTAGCGTATTTGCGACCAACTTNGGTGTTGGTTGATTTTACGCGAGTTTTGAGAGGCACTTTGTAAAGAATATTCAGCATTTATTTTGCTTTCTTGCAACGTATCAACGACCAATAAAGAGGACATGGTTCTTTCATTTAAGGGCAATGTTTTTGAACAACGAATGAAACCAATGAAACCAATCAACTAAACAAGACAATGAACGCAAGCGTTCTGAGAATGAAACAAATCTATTGACATTAACATGTTGTGTTTGCTTGCAAAATTCGTTTTATTTGGTGAACGCCTGCGTTCATTGATTCCAGCCATCAGATTTGTGTCATTTGTTTGATTTGTTGTTGAAACAAAAGGCCATGATTGTTTCTGACAATAAACGATTATTTTAATTGAAAGCGACCTGTGCAGCGGATGTTTTTCTGTGTAAAAATATGAATTTTCAAGGAACGAACCGAAGGTGGAGACGAGGCGGAGAAGAAAAGAAATCGCCAGTCTCTTGTAGAAACCGGCGATGATTGACTGCCAAGTATAGATGCTAAATGAATCCTAACCGTGGCAATAGACTTATGTCTTGTGTTGCTCTATATGTACTACTTGTTGCAGCAGGGCGTCCAAGGTTTCAGTTGTTTGAAGAAATCATTTCCCTTGTCGTCTACTAAAATGAAAGCAGGGAAGTCGACAACGTCAATTTTCCAAATAGCTTCCATGCCGAGTTCGGGATATTCCACGCATTCTATGCTCTTAATAGAGTTCATCGACAGCACAGCAGCAGGACCGCCAATGCTACCCAAATAGAAACCTCCGTGCTTTTGACAAGCGTCGGTAACCACTTGTGTGCGGTTGCCTTTGGCAATCATCACCATCGAACCTCCATGATCTTGGAACTCGTCTACATAAGGGTCCATGCGGTTTGCGGTAGTAGGACCCATACTGCCACAAGGCATTCCTTCTGGAGTCTTCGCAGGACCAGCATAGAGAATAGGGTGGTTCTTGAAGTATTCGGGCAACTCTTCGCCTGCGTCGAGACGTGCTTTGAGCTTGGCATGTGCGATGTCGCGTGCCACGATGATAGTACCGTTGAGACTCACACGTGTAGATACGGGATATTTTGATAGCTCTTTGCAGATGTCTGCCATGGGTTGATTGAGGTTGATTTTCACCACATCGCCTTCACCAGCTTGACGTAATTCCTCTGGAATGAGTGAACCGGGATTTTCATCCAACTTCTCAATCCACAAACCCTCTTTGTTAATCTTGGCTTTGATGTTGCGGTCTGCCGAACAGCTGACGCCCATTCCGATGGGACACGATGCTCCATGGCGTGGCAAGCGTACCACCCGAATGTCGTGAGCCATGTATTTACCACCAAACTGAGCACCCAGTCCAATCTTGTGTGCTTCGTCTAAAAGTTCCTTCTCTAATGCTACATCGCGGAAAGCACGTCCTGTTTCGTCCCCAGAGGTGGGTAGGTTGTCATAATAATGAGTAGACGCTAACTTCACGGTGAGCAGGTTTTTCTCTGCCGAGGTGCCTCCAATGACGAATGCAATGTGGTAAGGAGGACAAGCAGCTGTACCCAATGATTTCATTTTCTCTGCCAAGAAAGGAACCAAGGTGCCAGGGTTTTGGATAATGGCTTTGGTCATTTGGTACAGATAGGTCTTGTTGGCAGAGCCGCCTCCCTTGGTAACAAACAAGAATTTGTATTCCATTCCCTCGGTTGCCTCTAAGTCAATCTGTGCAGGAAGGTTGCATCTGGTGTTCACCTCGTCGTACATATTGAGAGGTGCATTCTGTGAGTAGCGCAGGTTGTCTTGTGTGTAGGTGTTGTAAACGCCCCGAGAGATGGCTTCTTCATCGCAAAAGCCCGTCCATACCTGTTGTCCCTTTTCACCGTGTACAATAGCGGTACCCGTGTCTTGGCAAAATGGCAGTTTGCCTTTTGATGCTACTTCTGCATTGCGCAAGAAGGAGAGAGCCACATACTTGTCATTGTCTGATGCCTCAGGGTCGGTTAAAATCTTCGCTACTTGTTCGTTGTGAGTGCGGCGCAACATGAAACTCACATTGTGAATGGCTTGTTGGGTGAGCATGGTTAAAGCTTCTGGGGTTACCTTTAGCATGGGTTTGCCCTCAAATTCGCCCACCGATACGCCTTCGTTGGTCAGTAAATAGTACTCTGTGTCATCCTTGCCCATCTGAAACATGGGCGCATACTTGAAATCAGGTGTTTTTGCCATAATGTTTTTTTGTTATGTTTTATAAAGTTATTTGTTATTGCTTATTCTGTGATGTTTGTTTAGTAACCAAAGATTTCCTCGGTAGTAAGATGCTTGATGTTGCCTATCTTTTGCAGTGCTTTGACATTCAAATTCTTCTCATCTCCCAAAATAATATAATGGTATGGCTTGTGTGCCATGTGTTTTACTTCGAAATCAACAATGTCTTGCAAGGTGATGGCAGGCAAAGCGTGGTAAATCTTTTCTGCTACGTCATAGTCAATGCCTTTTTCCTTGGCATTATGATAAGCTTCGAGCACACCACTCCGAGTGATTCTGCGGCTTGCCAATTGCTTTGTAAGTCCTTGTTTTGCAATTTCAAAGGCTGCCTGACTTTGTGGAATGGTGTCTAAGATGTTATTGAACACCTTGATGCAATCCATCATTTTGTCGTTTTGAGAGATGATATAGGTTTGGGCATATTCGGGATGTCCTTTCAGTGGACTGTTGTTGTAATATGCCGATGCGCTATAAGCCAAGCCTCTTGCCTCGCGTAACTCTTGGAAGACAACGGTGTTCATGCCTCCTCCAAAGTATTCGTTGAATAGTGCTCCCACTGCTAACTGTTTCTCATCGAAGGGCTTGTTTTCGTTATGATACATCAACATATAGATGTTTTTAGCCTTATAAGGGGCTATAAATACTTGGTTCTGTGAGGTAGTACGCTCTTGATACTCTTTATTTTGTGGAGTTGGCCACTTCTTTTTGAAATGATGATACAACTTGTCGAGGTCGTTGGATAGCTGCTGCACGCTTGTTGGACCGTAATAAAGGGCGGTGTGTTCGTACTTCCGAAGCGATTGAAACAAATCGACCAAATGTTGTGGTTGCAATGCTTTCAGTTCCTTTTCGCTAACGATATTGCGGACAACATTATAAGGTCCGAATTTCACGTAGTTGATTAAGGCATTGAAGTTTTTCTTTTGATCTTGTTTGTTGTCTTGTCTTGCTTTCAATACTAACGCAACATACTGTTTATATGCCGCTGTATCGGGTTGCGCATCGGTCATCAGTTCGTTGAGAAGTTGGAGCGCTTTCGGCATATTTTCATCCAATCCAGACAGGTTAATGGTGATGTTACGTGGCTTTGCTGAAATGTGGAGACTACATGCCAACTTGTATAATTCGCGCTTGAAGTCTTTTGCCGACTTCTTCGATGTGCCTAAATAGTCGATATAGTTGCACGCCTCGTCGTACTCTTTGTTTGCTGTTGTGCCGAAATCCCATGTCAATATAAGGTTGAACAGTCCGTCCTCACTGTTGTGTTTGTAAACAATAGGTAACTTCTTCTTCGTTTTCGTGAAGGTGAGGTCGCGTTTGAAATCGAGGAACTGCGGTTGAATGGGAGTGGTATGTGTATTTCTAATGTTATTTAAGAAGGCACTACTCTCGTTGCGATTGCTTGGAATAGGCGTGATTTGTGGCTTGTCTATTTTCTTCTGTGTGGTGTCTTCGCCTTGCTTCTTGTACACACATACAAAGTTATCTTTGAAGTGTCGGTTGGCAAAAGCAATAATATCTTGCTTAGAAATCTTTGTCAATCGGTTGAGTTTGTTCACTACATCTTCCCATTTTTGCCCATTGATAAAGGCATCGGTGAACATCGAAACGCGCGAACGGTTGGATTGTAACGATTGATAATATTCGCGTTTATAGTTGTTGAGGATAGAGAGCAGCAGGTCATCGGCAAACGCTCCCTGCTTTAACTTATCAATCTCCGACAACAACAAGTGCTTCACTTCGTCCAAAGTTTGCCCTTCTTTCGGCATTCCTATGATGCAAAAGGAGCTGTAGTCGGCAAGTGGATTGATAAAAGTGCCACTCTCAAGCACTTGCATGCTTTGATTGAGGTTCAGGTCTAACAGTCCTGCGTGTCCATTGCTCAATATTTTATCCACCAAAGTGAGGGTGTCATTTTGCAGTGATGCAGCACCATCGAACTTCCATGCCATGAGTACATTCTCGGCTTCTAAGCCTACAACCGTTGTATCTACGCTGGCTTGCAAAGACGGTTGAGGTGCAAAAGTGGGGTAAGACAGTGTTTCGCTCTTCTTCCATGTGCCGAAATAGCGTTCCAAAACGGTCATCACCTCATCGGGATTCAAGTCACCTGCCATACAGATGGCAATGTTATTTGGCACATAGTAGCGTTTGAAATAGTTTTGAATGTTTACAATCGAGGGATTTTTTAGATGTCCTTGTGTGCCAATCGTGGTCTGTGTACCATAGGGATGTGTTGGAAACAGCTTGGCATTGATAGCATTCCATTCCTTTTCACCATCGTTAGCTAAGCCGATATTATACTCCTCGTACACTGCTTCCAGTTCGGTATGGAAACCTCTAACCACCATATTTTGAAAGCGGTCGGCTTGTATTCTTGCCCAATTCTCTACTTCGTTGGCAGGAATGTTCTCTACATAGCAGGTGATGTCGTTGCTCGTAAAAGCATTAGAACCCTCGGAACCAATCGATGCCATGAGCTTGTCGTACTCGTTAGGAATGTTATAAGCAGCAGCTAATTGCGATACACTGTCTATTTCATGATAAGCTTTCTTACGCTCGGTGGGGTCGGTAAGCAAACGATATTGCTCGTATCGCTCGGTAATCTCTTGGAGATAGGGGGCTTCTTTCTCGGCATTGGTAGTACCAAACTGCTTTGTTCCCTTGAACATGAGGTGTTCTAAGTAGTGTGCCAAGCCTGTTGTTTCGGCAGGATCGTTTTTACTTCCTGTCTTTACCGCAATGTAAGTTTGAATGCGTGGTTTCTCTTTGTTGACACTCAGGTAAACTTTCAGTCCATTATCGAGGGTATAAATACGGGTTTTCAAAGGGTCGCCAGCCACCGTTTTGTAGTTGTACGACTTGGCTGATGCGATGCTTGTGATGAGCAACAAAGCCAAACTGAGCGTGAATTTTGCTATTTTCATTGGGTGAGTTATTGAGTTTTTAAGTTCTTGAGTTAATGAGTTGAAGTTCTTGAGTTCTTGAGTTTCAAGTTCTTGAGTTTTGAGTTGAAGTTATTGAGTGGTTGAGTTTTTAAGTTTGTGAGTGAAAGAGTTTTTAAGTAGTTAGTTATACTTATTCTTCATAATCTACTTCGTGATCGAGCTTGTCTAAGAAATCATCCAAGACATTTTGCTCAACATCGCCCATTGCAAACTCTTTTTCAGCATCTTTCCGAATGGCAGCAATCCACTTACGACGTGCTTGGATGTAGTCTTCTCGAATGCGATCGGCATCTTGTGGGGTAATGGTGTTCAAATGATAATAGTCCAAAATGAGTTGATAAGTCCATGCCCATTGGTAATCTCGATAATGTTCGTTGATATCCTCAAAGCGTTGTAGCACGTCTTGAATAGACTCTAAGTTGCCGTTTTTGATATCCTCAATTAGGTGTTCTTCTTCAGAAACGGGCAGAAGTAATCCAGACAAGTCGGTCCATTGTCCTGTTCCCACAGTGCTGGAGGGTGGAGTTAGGTTGGCATCTCGTTTTCGCACGCGCTTCAATACGGCACCCATGTAGATGCGAAGTGCCATGTCATAATTCTCAATACCTTTTTGTAGCGAATTGGATTTGATGACATAGTTATAGTAGTTGTACAGTGCCACTTCATTGCCAGAGGCATCTTGCAGCTTTTCCAATATTTTCTTTCCTTCTATTATCTCACCCACAGAGTAAGGAGAAAGCCAGTCAAAGTTGACAATACTTTTCTGTGTGCCTTGTGGTCTTAAGTCTCGTTTGGGCCACTTTCTAATATCACGATACAAACCCACCGTGGTGATATTCCGTCCTGGTGAGAGATACATGATGTCACTATAAGCTTTGAGATAAGAGAAAGGTAGACTACTGGTATCGGGGTGGTACATCAGTTTGCCAAAACATACCGAGAACGTGCCAATGTTGGCTGGCATTAGCAGGTAAGCACCACTGGCTGTCTTGCATCCTCGTTGTAGAGTACCATAGTGCATTGGCCCCATTTTGTAAGCATGATTGCTGAAGTTCGTGGCAGAGCCTGCATTGTAAAACGAAAACATGCCACCAATGAGCAGACTACTCTTATGGTGACTGGCTGTGAACGGGCCACAGAAGGCAGCGCAGGCTTCACCATTGGACATATAACTGTTGGCAAAAAACACACTCGCTGATGCAGTAAACCCATTACTTATCTGACAGGCTTCGCCCACAAAGCAGTCTTGCATCTTCACACTGTTGATAATAGATGAGCCATAAGAGATGATAGAGTTTTCACAAATCACTCCCGTGCCGATATAAACACTGGCATTGTCCGAGCTTAGAATGGTACAATCGCTCAGTCTGGAGGCTCCATTGATTTCACATTCGTCAAAGATAACGGTATTCGACACCTCTTTCGTATTGACAATCTTCACGTTGTTACCAATCCATCCCTGTTCGGGAGCGTGTAGATTTATCTCCTCTTTGATGAGTCTTCTTATCGCCTCTTTGAGCGGTTTGTCGTGAAAATGCTTCACCATGAATGCGGCGAGCTGACTGTTGAGGTCTCTAAACAGCACCACATTGCCGTCGCCCACCTCGTTCAATACAGACACTAAGTTGCCTTCTCCATAGGTAGCCCCCTCTGAGGTTTCGAGCGTACAGACGTTCGAGATGTAGCATCGGTCACCAATGGTATAGTTGTTGATGTAGTTGCCAATGTTCTCTACCAGACTGTTGTCACCGATGGTCACATTTCGCAGCGTAGCGTTGTTGATGCCCGAATGTTTGAAAAAGTCTCTACTCACTTCTATGGTGTCATCGAAAGCACCAATGTAAACTTCTCCATACAGCATCACACGATGCATGTAATTGGGCTTGAATCCTTCGGCTACATGAATGTTCGCCCATTCCTCTGCCCAACAACTTCTTTCCTCGAGGATGCGAA
Source organism: Hoylesella timonensis S9-PR14 (assembly GCF_000762405.1). Taxonomy (GTDB): domain Bacteria; phylum Bacteroidota; class Bacteroidia; order Bacteroidales; family Bacteroidaceae; genus Prevotella; species Prevotella timonensis_A. The sequence continues at coordinate 7,430 of NZ_JRPQ01000132.1, forward strand.
TCTCCTCTTCTGTCAGTTCACGGTATTCTTTCATACATTATTTATTTTATTATCATGGTTCCTTTTGCTCTTTCAGAGCGCAAGTTACATTCCCTTGTTACCCCAGGGCGTTGCCCTGGGCTGTATTCCTTTTGGGGCTTTGCCCCGTCTCTGCGCAAGCTATTTGTCCACATCGTCCGCTTATTCCTGTTTAGTTATCTATCATCAAGTGAATGTTGTTACTCCTTTCCTTTTTCATCCGTCCACTTATTCCTGTTTATTTATCTATCATCAATGTGCAGACCGTACGATATTTACGTAGGCAGAAAAGCGATAGGGGATCAATCTGAAAATATATATTGTTGGTCATATTGGATTTGATATGCTTCTAAGAAATGTTTATATTCATCTGCGAATGATAATTTTTGATGATGCTGATGTTGGTTTTTAATATAATGTATAGTCTTGTTAATTTGTGATTGACTCACTGAAAATGCTGCATATCCATGTTGCCATGAAAATTTCTGATAATGAGCGTCTATAGTTTTTATCCATTTGCTACTTTTTCTCTTGATTTCTTCCACTACATGTGCAACAGTTTCTATATTGGAAAGTGTGAATAAAATGTGTATATGATTGGAAATACCTCCAACACTCAAGACTTTGCAGTTTGTTGCTAAATCCACAAGTTTTGCTAAATATTCGTGAATACGACTTAAGTCATTTTCACGAATACAAGGACTATCGCTTTTGATATGAAAAATCAAATGTATATATATTTTACATAATGATTGTGCCATATTATTTCCATCCTTATTTTTGTAGTCCCTTTTGTCCTTTATGAGCGCAAGTTACTTGTCATAGTTTGCCGAGAGCAGAGCCCCAAACAATGTTCTCTTTGGAATTTTGTTCTATCTCCGTGCAAGATTTTCTCCACTTTCATTAGCTTATTTGTATTTCTCTTCTTTATATTATTTAGAGACATCGCTCTTTTTGTTGAATTGTTATATATTCTGCAGTGTGTTACTTGTTATATGTTCTTCTTTACTTCATTCAGTTTTTCGTCCTTCTCTGATTGTTTCTATGGCTACGATGCGGACCGAAGGTCCAGTAGGAACTTAGCCCAGGGCAGCGCCCTGGGTAGAGAGTTGCAGGGGACTGACGCTCTGAAAGAGCAAGGGGAGGCATTGGTTACATATTTATAGTTGATTCTCTTCATAATAAAAAGGTGGAGCATTGAGCCGCTGCATAGAGAGTTGAACGTTATTCTTCTATGGGATATAAAAAATCATTGTAGGGATATTTCTGTACATGGAGTTGGCGAACTTGTTGATACAACACCTCTTTGAATTCGTCTATGTTCAACTTTTTCTTGGCAGAAATGAAGAGACACTGGTCGTTGAGCCGTGCCATCCATGTTTGTTTAAGTTCATCGAGGGTGATATTCTCTGCGGTGGAAGGTGTTAAGTCGTCCGCATCTTTAGGTACCCAAGTGTAATTATCTATTTTGTTAAAGATAATCATAGAGGGCTTTTCTGCACATCCTAACTCTTTCAGCGTGTTTTCAACAACATGAATTTGCTCCTCAAAGTCGGGATGAGATATGTCAACCACATGCAGTAGCAAGTCTGCTTCTCGCACTTCGTCCAAGGTTGACTTGAAAGAATCGACCAAATCGGTGGGCAATTTCCGTATAAATCCAACGGTATCAGCCAATAGGAAGGGCAGATTTTCGACCACCACTTTACGAACGGTGGTGTCGAGTGTCGCAAATAGCTTGTTTTCTGCAAACACTTCGCTTTTGGAAAGCAAGTTCATGAGCGTTGATTTGCCTACGTTGGTGTAGCCCACCAATGCGACTCGTATCATGCGCCCACGGTTTTTGCGCTGCGTTGTCTTTTGTTTGTCAATCTGTTCTAATCGTTGTTTTAAGAGAGTGATACGTTGTAGGATAATTCGTCGGTCCATCTCTAACTGCGTCTCACCAGGTCCACGAAGTCCCACAGACCCCTTTCCGCCGCCAGAGCCTGAACCTCCGCCTTGTCGTTCCAAGTGAGTCCACAACCGTTGCAAGCGAGGAAGCATGTAGCGATATTGCGCCAACTCCACCTGTGTCTTGGCATTGGCTGTCTGAGCGCGCATGGCAAAAATGTCGAGGATGAGCGATGTGCGGTCTAAGATTTTCACATCCAACGCTTTTTCGATGTTCCTTATCTGCTTGGCGGATAGTTCATCATCAAAAATAACCATGCCCACAGGACGCTCGTTCTCTGCTTCTTCGTCAATATATTGTTTGATTTCTTCCAATTTTCCTTTACCTACATAGGTCACAGCATTAGGCCCGCCTGCCTTTTGAGTGAAACGCTTCACGGTTTCTGCCCCTGCGGTATCTGCTAAGAACTCCAATTCGTCAAGGTACTCGTTGGTTTTAGCCTCGTTTTGTTCTTGCGTGACGATACCTACCAATACCGCTGTTTCTGATTTGGCTTCGGAAATAACAAATTCTTTCATTTATATATAATGTGATTTCATGCAAAGGTACAATAAAGCCCTAAAAACACAAAATAAAACACTCATTTTTCTTTTCAAGATTGATTGCCATTCCGTCTTGGTCAAGGCATCTATTGCTTTTGTACTATTATTTTACCAAAAAACGGCTCTTGAAAATCTTCAAAATAGAAAAAAAAAATAGGCAAACGACCAACAAAATTACGCTGATTTTCAAAAAATAAACGTCTTTTCAGGCTAAAACATCGACTTAACAGGCTTGTAAACACTCTTTAGAAGGGTTATTTGCATGACTTAAGAGCATTAAAGCATGCAAATAGCAGGCTTATCTCAATGCTTTAGCTGTCAAGAAATGGTAGAAAAAGGAATGAAAAGACAACACTTAAACGTAACATTATGAATAACAACGAATTATGAACATCGCTCATAACTTGCGTATTTGCGACCAACTTTGACGTTTGTTGTTACGACGCGAGTTATGAGAGGCACTTTGTAAAGAAAATTCAGCATCTATTATCATCCTGTGCAGTTGAGCACCATTTTTGCAGATGAATACTAAAAAAACTAAAAAAGCGAAATGATTGTCGAAATTGAGGACCTCAACAAAGGTGTTTTATCAGAATAAAGTTGTATCTTTGTCATTCATTTAATACGATATAAACATGAAAACAAAAGTTATCACCTTACTATTGGTGTGTGGTATGATGTCTTTCTTTTCCGCTTCTGCTCAGAATGTGGCAGACTATCAGATTGTTCCCATGCCCAATGAGTTGTCACTCATTTCGAAGAAGCCCTTTGTGTTATCGGCTTCAACCTGTATTTACAGTCCTGCAGGAAACATGGATTTGCAGCGCAATGCCCAATACTTGTCGGCGTATATTCGTGAGACGACGGGCTTGCAACTCAATTGTGTGACGAAGAAAACCAAACAAGCGATTTCTTTAGCCATAGATTCTAAAATTAAAAACGATGAAGGATATGTGCTGTCCGTTACACCTCAAGGAGTGACGGTGGCAGGAAAAACGGCACGTGGCGTGTTCTATGGACTGCAAACCTTGCGCAAGTCGCTCCCCGTTGCGAACAACCTAACGGAAGTGATGTTGCCAGCAGTCGTTATCAAGGATGCTCCTCGTTTCGGTTATCGTGGTGGAATGTTGGACTGCGGTCGCCATTTCTTCTCCATCGACTTCGTTAAAAAATTTATTGACCTGTTGGCTTTGCACAACATGAACGTGTTTCACTGGCATTTAACCGAAGACCAGGGTTGGCGCATTGAAATCAAGAAATATCCCGAACTTACCAAGATAGGCTCTATACGCAAAGAGACAGTAGTGGGACGCAATTCAGGTGTGTGCGACGGAGTGCCTTATGGTGGTTATTACACACAGGAACAGGCGCGCGAAATTGTGAAATATGCTGCCGACCGTTACATTACTGTGATTCCCGAGATAGATATGCCTGGCCACATGCTTGCTGCCATGGCTGCTTATCCAGAGTTGGGATGCACGGGTGGTCCTTACGAAGTGGCAAAAAAATGGGGCGTGTTTGAAGACGTTTTGTGTTTGGGCAACGAGAAAACTTACCAGTTCTGTGAAGATGTCTTAGCCGAGTTGATGGATATATTCCCCTCGAAATATATCAATATAGGTGGTGACGAAGCTCCTCATGTGCGTTGGGAAAAATGTCCAAAATGCCAACGTGTCATGCAAGCACAAGGTTTGACAGCCAAGAAGTTGCAAGGCTATTTCACTAATCGTATTGAAAAATTCATCAATAGCAAAGGTCGTCGCCTCATAGGCTGGGATGAAATCTTAGATGGAGACATCAATCAAAGTGCTACTGTGATGAGTTGGCGTGGGGTAGAACCTGGTGTAAAGGCAGCCATGGCAGGTCACGATGTAGTGATGTCGCCAACTACCTATGCTTATTTCGATTATTACCAGACCGATAAGACCTTTAACGAGCCATTACTCATTGGCGGAAACCTGCCTATTGAGAAGACTTACAGCTATGAGCCATTGCCCAACGATTTACCAGCTGAGGCACGTGAGCATATCATTGGTGTACAATGTAATCTTTGGACGGAGTATATTCCTTATCCAAAGTTGGCAGAATATCAACTGTTGCCACGCATGGCAGCCATTGCAGAAATACAATGGTCGGAACATAAGAAGGACTTCCCTGAGTTTAAGAACCGTTTAACCCGCTTGACGAAGTTCTACGACTTGTATAACTATGAATATGCCAAGCACCTTTGGAATAAAAAATAATCATTCAACGAAATATTAAGAACATGAGACTTATTATTGAAGAAAATTATGATGCGCTGTCAAACTGGGCAGCAGAGCATGTTATTGAGCGCATTCGTGCGTTCAATCCTACCGCTGAGCGTCCTTTTGTGTTAGGACTTCCCACAGGCTCTTCGCCAGAGGGAATGTATGCACGGTTAGTTAAAGCCAACAAGGAGGGAAGAGTGTCGTTCAAACACGTCATCACCTTTAACATGGACGAGTATGTTGGTTTGCCCGAATCGCATCCGGAAAGCTATCACTCGTTTATGGCACGTAATCTGTTTGATCATATCGATTGCCCGAAAGAGAACATCCATATTCTCAACGGAAACGCAAAAGATTTGGAAGCTGAATGCAAAGCCTACGAAGAAAAGATTGCTGCAGTGGGTGGCATCGATTTGTTTATTGGAGGAATTGGACCAGATGGACACATTGCTTTCAATGAGCCATGTTCTTCACTTACATCGCGTACTCGTATCAAGACCCTCACCAGTGACACGATCATTGCTAACAGTAGGTTCTTTGATAACGACATCAACAAGGTGCCTAAACATGCACTGACAGTAGGTGTGGGGACCGTGATGGATGCGAAAGAAGTCATGATACTCTGCAACGGTCACCATAAGGCTCGCGCTTTGCAAGCTGTAGTTGAAGGTCCTGTTACCCATTACTGGACGATTAGCGTGTTGCAGCAACATCCTCACGGCATTATTGTGTGTGACGAGCCTGCTACAGACGAATTGCGTGTGGGAACGTACCGCTACTTTAAGGATATAGAGAAAAACAATATTTAATCAATAGGGGGCTTGTACGATTTTGTTTCGTGACAAGCCTCGTTTTTTAAGGATAGATTTATGAAATTAAATTTAAGTTCTGAGATTGTTCTCAACAAAGTACCCGTTGAATTGTATCGACCAGCAACTGCCATTGACCGCTCTGAGTTGACACGTTACGAAAAGATTGATACCGATATCTTTCCAAAAATAGAGGAAGGAGCCAGTCATATTGCCGATGCGATTGTAAAGACTGTGAAAGAAAAACAAGCTGAAGGCAAGTTTTGTGTGCTTGGCTTGGGAACGGGATTGTCGCTCACACCTATCTATAATGAGCTTATTCGTCGCCATCAAACCGATAAGGTAAGTTTTCATAATGTGATAGTGTTCAATGCGTATGAATATTTCCCTATCACTGCAGATACGCAGAACAGTTGTATGAAGCAGTTAGGCGATCGCTTCTTAAACCATGTTGACATCGACCCAAAGAATGTCTTTAGTCTCGATGGGAGCATCTCGCAGGAAGATGTACAGAGCCATTGTCGCCTTTTCGAAGAGCGCATGCAAACCTTTGGAGGCATTGACATCATGCTCTTAGGCATTGGACGTTCGGGCAACATCGCTACTAACGAGCCTGGTTCTACGTTGACATCTACCTCACGCATCATCTTGGTAGACGAGGTGTCACGCAAAGAAATGGCATTGAGCTTTGGTAATAATGAGTCAGTTCCTCCTTGTTCTATCACCATGGGTATCGCTACAATATTGAAAGCCAAAAAGATATTCTTGGTAGCATGGGGAGAAGAGAAGGCAGAGATGATTCAAAAGGCGGTTGAGGAGAACATAACGGATACCATTCCAGCTTCTTTTCTGCAAACACATAATAATGTTCATGTGGTCATCGACCTGTCTGCTGCCAGCAGACTCACACGCATTGTGCATCCATGGCTGGTAAAGTCGTGTGAATGGACGGATAAGTTGGTGCGCTCAGCCTTGGTATGGTTGTGTCAATTAACGAAGAAACCTATCCTGAAGCTCACCAATAAGGATTACAATGACCACGGATTGAGCGAATTGTTGGCGCTCTATGGTTCGGCATACAATGCCAACATCAAGATTTTTAACGATTTGCAACATACCATTACAGGATGGCCAGGTGGCAAACCGAATGCTGACGACACTTATCGCCCCGAACGTGCGAAGCCGTTCCCCAAGCGAGTAATTGTCTTTTCACCGCACCCTGACGATGATGTCATCTCCATGGGAGGCACCTTGCGACGTTTGGTTCAGCAGGGACACGACGTACATGTGGCTTATGAGACGAGTGGTAACATTGCTGTGGGCGACGAAGAGGTGACACGTTTCATGCACTTCATCAATGGATTCAACCAGTTGTTTGGCTCTGAAAAAGATGAAGTCATCAAGAATAAGTACAAGGAAATCAAGGAGTTCTTGTCACAAAAGAAGGAAGGTGATATTGATACATTGGACGTACGAACCATTAAAGGATTGATTCGTCGTGGAGAAGCGCGTACCGCCAACACGTATAATGGGGTTCCTTTGGATCATGTTCACTTCTTGGACTTGCCTTTCTACGAATCGGGTAAGATAGAAAAGTTGCCTATGACAGAGAAGGATGTGCAGATTGTACGTGATTTGATTACGCAAGTGAAGCCACATCAGATTTATGTCGCTGGAGATTTGGCTGATCCTCACGGTACTCATAGAAAGTGTACAGATGCTGTATTGGCAGCACTCGATTTGGAAAAAGAAGCTGGTGCAGAGTGGCTCAAAGACTGTCGTGTGTGGATGTATCGTGGAGCTTGGGCAGAATGGGAAATTGAAAACATAGAGATGTGTGTTCCTATGAGTCCTGAAGAGTTGCGTGCTAAACGCAATAGTATCCTCAAACACCAGAGTCAAATGGAAAGTGCACCGTTCTTGGGCAACGATGAGCGATTGTTCTGGCAGCGTTCTGAAGACCGCAACCATGCCACGGCGGCACTTTATGACAGTTTAGGCTTGGCTTGCTACGAGGCGATGGAAGCCTTTGTAGAATATAAGGTGTAATGCACGGAAGGATTCTTGATAAGAACTGCTTGACAGTCTCTTACCATTTAACGTAAAGTTCAACACGCTCTATCTCTTCTTTTGTAGAAAGATGGGGCGTGTTTTTTGTGGATTAGCGAAAAAAAAGAACATAAAAAATTGCAAATATCATTATAAATTGTTACTTTTACAGCATCATTAAAACTCAATAGATTATGGAAACAAACACAACTCCACAGGCTACACCAACCTTATCCTTTGGTGAAGCAATCAAACAAGTGTTCAACAAGTATGCTACCTTTACGGGTCGTGCACGTCGATCTGAATATTGGTATTTTGCATTGTTTGGTACATTGGCAGGCATGGTTGCCTATATTTTAGACTTTGCACTTGGCTTAACGTTCACAGACATTGGTTATGGACCTCTTTATATCCTCGTTTCATTAGGTTTGCTTATTCCTAGTTTGGCTGTCGCTGTACGTCGTTTGCACGATATTAACAAGAGTGGCTGGAACTATTTATGGGTGTTGATACCTATTGTTGGTGGTATTTTGCTCATTGTTTGGTTTTGTTACGATTCAAAACCAGAGACAAATAAATATGGAGCTTCACCAAAATACATCGATTAGTTGATGTCGTTTTGAGGCTTTCGGCGCAAGTATTTCACCCAAGCATAGGGCTTTCGATGAATCAGATAATTGGGGTCGTCCATGTGTCGATAAGCTTCACGTTCAAAAGAGATGTTTAGATAGGCACGTCCTTTCATCGGAATGCGAATCAACCATTCGATAACATAGAACAAATAGAAGAAGATAAAACCCATTTCTATCATTTGTCTGGTATGAATACGCTCATGCTGAATCAAATCGGCAGTAATCGTTGTCCCTTTTCGGCAAAACAATAAGCCAAAAAGATTGATGGCATCGTATTTCTTAAAAGGTATCAGTCGGTTGTGAATAATAAGCATGATTCGTTCTTCTTCTATCGTATAAAATTGTCATTAGAGGTCATTCAGGAAGTAATGGGGCTGTATGAGAAGGCAGTCCCATTAGTTCCCATCCGATTTGCGAATGGTAATGATATAGGCACTCAGCAGCACTAAGATACCTGCCACAGGCTTGTCCCACGTCAATATGTCCTGTCCAATGTAGATAGCTACGAACGAAGCCACCACTGGTTGCAGGTTGGTGTAGATACTAACGGTTGTAGCTTGCAGGTAACGCATGGCATACGGAATAGCAAAATAGCCTATCACCGTGGCAAACACCACAATGAAAGTCATCTCCATCACACCACTCCAAGCCCATTGTGACGACCACAACCTTTGTTGGTCGAACTCTGGAGCCGCAAAGGGCAATACGGCAAGGGTAGAAATAAGGAATATCCATTTCATTTGAGTCACGGCTGTGTATTTCTGAGACACGTTGCGCGTAATCAGTAAATACACTACCCAGGTCATCAAACTTAAAATGGTGAGCGTGATACCTAATAAGTCATTCTTCCCAGAGCCACTTTTCCAACTCATCAATACCATGAGAAGCGCACCCACAATACCAATCAATACTCCGAATACCTTTGTACCATTCATCCTCTCTTTCAAGAACAAAGCAGCCATGAGCATGGTGGCAACGGGGGTGAGTGTGGCAATGAGCGAGAAGTAAACGGGCGTGGTGTACACTAAAGCCCATGCTGTGAGCGTTTGTGAAATTACAAAACCTAACAAACCTCCCAACATGATGATGAGCAAGTCTTTGCGTTGAACGGTCTCTTTTGGCAGGAACAGACTGATTGCCCAAAAGATTACAGCCGCTCCTAAGCACCGCATGAACATGTAGCCCATTGGCGTTACCCATTGATCAAGAAGTAGTTTAGTGACTGGTACGCCCAAACCAAAGATGACGTTGGCTAAGATGATTGCGGTGTGTGCTTGTATTTTCTGTTGTTTCTTCTTCATGACTGGTTCGTTATAGTTTAATTTTCTTTTGGTTGTGTGAGTACATCAGCGTGGTACATCCTTCTTTCTGATGCCATGTGAACAAGCCATCAACTGCGGCTTGGCGATTTTCAATGGTAGAAAATCGTTGCAAAGATACAGTTTTTTCCAATAATTGGGCGTGGGAACAGAAATAAAATAATATATTTGTACAACGAATCAAGCCCATTGAAAACCATGCAGAAAGACAATATTCCAAACTCATTGACTCCCGACCAATACCAAACCGAAGTGATACAAGCCAGCGGTGGTTATCATTTAGTGTTGGCTGCACCGGGCTGTGGTAAGACCCAAATCCTCGCTGAGCGTATTCGGAAGGCGCACGAACAGGGCATTTCCTTTGACGAGATGCTGTGCCTTACCTTTACCAATCGTGCTGCACGAGGTATGAGAGAGCGCATTGAGACTCACATCAATGATGAAGAAATAGCTGAATTGTTTGTAGGAAACGTGCATAGGTTTTGTTCTAAGTTCTTATTCGACAATAGTTTGGTGCCTGCAGAGAGCTCGGTGATTGACGATGATGATGCGTTTAGTATCTTGGCTCGCTATCGGGATGACGATGAATATGCAGTGCAGCACAATTTTCGGTTGAAGAAGGAGTACATCGAAGTGCTTCATTTTGCAGGATTCATACATCAACTTATTCATCATCACCCCAAACATTTGCGTTTGCATCCTGAATGTGTCACCTCTTTAGACGTGGCTGCATTGCGCATTTTGTGTCGGGTACAGCGAATGGAACTTACGGCTGATACCTTGCAAGAGGTTTTCAAAAATGCGGATATGTATGAGAGCCTTATCCATTCGGATGCCTACGACATAGGGAGTCAGCACGATATAGAGGCATTGTTGCGCAAGATGCAGCAAGCAAAGTATTATATCCAGTACAAAAAAGAAAACAAGTTGCTCGACTTTGAGGACTTGCTCATGTTTACATACGATGCACTGAACGCTGATGACCAGCTCGAATTGAAACGCTATCGCTGGATACAAGTAGATGAAGTGCAAGATCTCAACCCGCTACAGTTGGCACTCATCGATAGTTTTACAAGCAAAGACTTCCACACAGTGATGTATCTTGGCGATGAACAACAAGCAATTTTTTCTTTCATGGGTGCGAAGATGAGTACCCTCGATGCACTGAAGCAGCGTTGTGAGGGGCATCTGCATCGGTTGTTCGTCAATCATCGCTCACCTCGGTATCTACTTCAAGTATTCAATACCTTTGCCGAAAAGATGTTAGACATCGACCCTGCCTTGTTGCCTACCACCGATTTTGACCCTCCTCGGCAGGGTGATGAACTGCAATTGATGTCGAGCGAACAGGTGGAAGTGGAATATGCCGATGTCGCTGACAAGGTGCAACGCTTGCAAGTGCAGTATCCACATAAGACAACAGCTGTGATTGTAAGCTCGAATGCCGATGCCGAATTGATGAGTGAGGCTTTGACACAAAAGAATTTACCTCATTTCAAGGTGTCGGGAGAGGATGTGTTTGCTTCTTCGGAGGTGAAGTTACTCTTGGCACACCTCAACATTTTGTGTAATGAACATCAGTTCATGGGCTGGTCGAGATTGCTCAAAGGCTTGCAGGTGTTCGAGAGTAATGCAGCCGCTCGTAGGTTTGTACGAGGGTTGTTCGATAATGCTATGTTGCCATCTGATTTGTTGATGTACCCTAATAGCAGCTATGTGCAAGCCTTTGTGGAGTGTTACGAACATGAGGACATGGTGGTGTTCGATACAGAGACTACGGGTTTGAATGTTTTTGAGGACGATATTGTGCAGATAGCTGCCGTACGTATGCGACGAGGATGTGTGGTACCCGGGTCAGAATTTGTAGTATTTATGCGCACCAATCGTGAGATACCACGCAAGTTGGGCAACATTGACAATCCGCTGTTAGAGGAAATGCAGCATCATCAGCTGTACAGCTCAAGCGAGGGCTTGAAAATGTTTATGGAGTATGTGGGAAATAGCAGACTGTTGGGGCATAATGCCGACTATGACTATCATATCTTTAACTTTAACTTGCAGCGTTATCTTCCTGATATACAGTTAGAAGAACGTTGTAACATGTATTTTGATTCACTGAAACTCATCCGTTTACTCGAACCAAACCTAAAAGAATACAAGCTGAAATATTTACTGTCGGTGTTGCATCTCGAAGGACAAAACTCGCACCTTGCCGATGCTGATGTGCATGCCACCTGCAGTGTGGTGCGCCATTGTTATGAGAAAGCGAAACTGCACATCGACTCTCAAAGGGAATGGATACAGCATCCACGGTTTCAACAGAGGGCAGCAGTGTTCAGAAAGCGTTATCTCGAAATCTATACGCATGCGCGCCAGCTGTTGTATCAGCGTCAACATTCGGAGCATTTGCCTGTCTTGGCGAGCGAAATAGCGTATCTGTATCGCACCCTCTGTGAACAAGGACTGCTACAAACCATTGAAAAATTGCCTCATGTCATTAAGTATTTGTCAGCTGATATGATAGACAAGGATGCCTATCCATCGCTCATCGAGCAGCTTTCGGTGTATATCAACGAAATCAACACGCTCAAAGAGGCTGACCTATGTCATGGTACGACTTTAGATGAACGTATCTTTGTGACAACAGTTCACAAAGCCAAAGGATTAGAGTTCGATCAGGTTGTCTTGTTTGATGCGGTAGATGGTCGATATCCCAACTACTTCAATCGTGACAATGTGCGGTTAGTTGCCGAGGATAAACGCAAGTTTTATGTTGCCATGACCCGAGCCAAGCAACGATTGTATGTGTCGTGGTCACGCAATAGGGTAGACTACCACAACCAGTTGCAGCCTCGTTATCTCACGCCATTCATGAAACCCTTGCTTCATTTCTTTGAGGTATTGGCGTAACCTCTTTATAGCAACGGATTTTTTTGCGAACAAAAAAAAAAGACCATCCCCTTGCTCTAAAACGAGTTTTGGAATGGTCTTTCTTTATAGATGCGTTTCAGTCTGTACGTTCTTCAGGCGAAGATATACAAATAGAAACCTCTTATTGACAAGTTGCGCATGCCTGTTGTGGCATGAACTTGTAAGAATTATTTCTTTTCAGGAATGTTCTTAAGAATTTCAAGCAGATGATCCCATACCATTTGAACAGTAGGGATGTGCAGACGCTCATCGGGCGTGTGGACGAAACGGAGCGTAGGTCCGAAGCTCACCATATCGATATGAGGATAACGCTCTGAGAACAAACCGCACTCCAAACCAGCATGAATACCAAGTACTTTTGGTTCTTTGTTGAAGAGTTTCTTATAGGCGTCAACGGTAATCTTAACAAGTTTGCTGTCAGGATTCATGTTCCATGCTGGGTATCCGTCGGTTTGCTCTACCTTGCCTCCAGCCAATTCATAGGCAGCCTTAACAGTGTTGCACATATTGTCCAAATTGCTCATCACGTTACTGCGCTGTGAAGACAGGATTTCTACCTTGTCTTCTAAGGTCTTAACGGCTGCAACATTGCTGGAAGTTTCTACCATCTTTGCCAAAATTTCATCTTGACACATGGCAAAAACACCGTTGTCGACAGCCTGCAGGGCATTGATAATCTGGCAACCTACGTTCTTAGGCAGTACCCGACATGCTTCTGCGCTCTCCATGCTAAATACCATCTCCTTATCGGTAACGTGGTACTCCTGCATCACTTCTGTTTGGAAAACGTTCCAGTCGGCACGCACTTGCTCTTTAACATCGTTAGGGATGGCAAATATCACCTTTCCATCACGAGGAATGGCATTGTGCAACTTACCGCTGTTGAAAGAACACAAGCGCAAGTCGAACTTCTCTTTTTCATTGTAGAGGAATCGATTGAGTATCTTAATGGCGTTGGCACGTTTCTTATTGATATCGTCGCCAGAGTGGCCACCTACCAATCCCTTCAATGCAATTTGCAGGAAGAAATAGTCTTTGGGAGCCTCTTCTGCCTGATAGTTAAAGGTGGCATTGGTGCTGCGTCCACCTGCACAACTCACAAAAATCTGTCCTTCGTCTTCCGAGTCAAGGTTGATGAGATAGTCGCCTGTCATGAAACCAGCCTTCATACCCATAGCTCCAGTGAGCTGTGTCTCCTCGTCTCTGGTGAAAACGCATTCGATAGGACCGTGCTCTATGTCATCGGCACTAAGGATAGCGAGTTCGATAGCCATGCCAATACCATCGTCAGCACCCAGTGTGGTGCCTTTGGCGGTGAGCCATTCGCCATCGATATAGGTCTGAATGGCATCCTTGTCAAAGTCGAACTCAACATCTACTAACTTGTCGCACACCATATCCATGTGACTTTGCAAAATCACAGTAGACAGATTTTCATAGCCTTTGGTGGCAGGTTTACGGATAATCACGTTACCCGTCTCGTCAACCTTGGTTTCCAACTGATGTTTTTTCCCAAACTCTTTCAGGTATTCTATCATCTTTTCCTCACGCTTGGAAGGGCGTGGAATCTCATTAATTCTTGCAAAATGCTCAAACACGCCAGCCGGCTTTAAGTCTTTCTTTTTCATGTTATTTTTTGTTTTTTTATTTTGTAAATTGCGTTATTTCTACTATCTTTGCCACGTTTATTTCACAATGTGACCCTGCAAATATAACTAAAAATGTTGAAAACATTACTTCTTAGCTTGTTAATTATTGCAATCTGCTTTGCATTGCTGGCTGTAAAGTTGCTTTTTCGGAAAAACGGATCGTTTACTTCTCAGCACATTCATGACAGTAAGGCGATGCAGGAGCGTGGCATTCATTGTGTGGTAGACCAAGACCGTGAGGCTCGACGTAGCAACAAGGCTTGTTAATTCGTAGAGATAAGGTGACTAACCATGTCTTTAACGAGCTTAACTCAAGGCAATAAGGCGGTTAGCGTTGATATGAAAAGAAAATAAAACATTAATATTAAATAAAACAATGAAGAAAACAATGATTCGTTCGGTTGCTGTTGCCGCTTTGGCAGCATTCACATTGGTGGCTTGCGACAAATCTAAATCGCAGGTAGACAACAAAAATGAAGAGGCAGCCCCAAAGGTGCCTACTGAATTTAAGATTGCTTATGTGGAGGTGGATAGCATCATGACCCAGTACAAGTTTTGCAAAGATTATAGTATGATTCTTCAGAAAAAGGGTCAAAATATACAAAACACCTTGGCTGGCAAACAAAAACAATTGGAGCAGGCAGCTGGTAATTTCCAACAAAAGCTACAGCAAAATGCGTACACTCGTGAGCAAGCTGAGTCGATTCAGGCTGGGTTGCAAAAACAAGGAGCTGACTTGCAAGCCCTGAATCAACGTTTAACCAACGAGTTCCAAACCGAGACGGATAAATATAACAAGGCATTGCGTGACTCTATTCAGCACTTCTTGGCAAGTTATAACAAAGATAAAAAATACAGTTTGATTTTGTCGAAGGCAGGGGATAACTTGCTGTATGCCGACAAGGCGTATGACATCACCAAGGATGTGGTGGCAGGACTGAACAAGGCTTACAAGCCTGTGGATGCTAAGAAAAAGGACGAGAAGAAATAACGACAATATTTGAAACGACAGTTTTCAAATATCATTATCTTAATATAAAGAATGCGAGCTTTTTTGGCTCGCATTTTTTTCGCTAAATAGGTTGGTTACGTGGATCCTTGAACATGGGGCAATGAAGCATGGCACTTTCATTTTGCAATGATATTTTTACTGCGAAGCGCATCTCTGAAATTGCGTTTGTGTAATCGTTAGTATATTGTTTTGAAGAATATTTAATGCTGAATTTTCTTTACAAAGTGCCTCTCAAAACTCTCGTAAAATCCATCAACAGCAAAGTTGGTCGCGAATACGCTAATTTTGAACGAAATTCATAATCTGTTGTTACATAAGCTATTACGATTAAATCACTTTCATTTGTTCCCATTTTTACCCTTTCTCAACCGCTAAAGCATTGAGATATGCTCGCTATTTGCATGCTTTAATGCCCTTAGGTCATGTGAATAACACCTCTAAAGCGTGTTTCCAAGACCGTTAAGTCAATGTTTTAGTTTCAAGAGACGATTATTTCGTGAAAATCAGCCCATTTTTGTATATCAATTGCCTATTAATTTTTTCTATTTTGAAGATTTTAGATGACCGTTTTTTGGTAAAATAATAGGACAAAAACAACAAATGGCTTTTCCAAAAAAAAGATAAAAACAAAAGGAAAAAACTCTTTCGTTGAAGGGTCAACATGAACTCTCTTTTATTTATTAAGATTGTTTGTTTGCAACAACAAGCATGCTTTTTTGTTTCGACAACAAATCGAACAAATGACACAAATCCGACGGCTGGAATCAATGAACGCAGGCGTTCACCGAATTAAACTAATTTGTCAAAGACGCACAACATGCTGCTGTCGATAGATTTGTTACATTTGTAGAACGCTTGCGTTCATTGTCTTGTTGCGTTGATTCGTTTTATTGGTTTTATTTGTTGTTCAACAACATAGCCGTTAAATCAAAGAGCCGTGGGGGCACTATTCTTACAACAGTGACCTTTCAAACCATTGGTGTTATTTGTACTGCTGCCAATAACGAATGAGACGTTCGGACGCATCACGAGCAAATAAGACGCTGGAGCCTACCGGTAAACGAAAAACAGGATGCTGAGTGAGCGTCGTGGTAATCACAAGATGATACGACTGTGCTTCGTAAGGACTGCTGCTATTATGAAATGTTATATCTTCGATTTGGTTGAAACCCACTTTCGTTTTATTGATATAGAGGTAGTTAGGATAGATTGTGAGGTTATCTTCCTCGAACATCATGACGTCGATGGGTAATTGATTCTCTTGCTCATTTTTAGAATTCTCGTCATTATCCGTTGCTGCGACAACATGTTTTTTCAGAAAGTAACCTTTCCGATACAGCCAAAATGCAATGACACCCAATCCCACAATAACAATAATCAAAATGGGAAAGATGTCCGCAAAGCGGAGTGTTGTAGGTATGATTGGAACTTCTTCCATAACAATAGCGAATCAATGTGCTTTTGTGAGTTGTCGATTTGTATTTCAGCAATGCGCTTGCAGTTCCTCTTTCATCTGTGCTTGCAGTTCCTTTGCTGCTTCCTTCGCTGCTTCGGCAAAGTGTATATCGTTGCTGGCATAGAGGATGCCACGTGAGCTGTTGACAAGTAAACCACAGTCTTTTGTCATGCCATAGCGACACACTTCCTGCAAACTACCACCTTGAGCACCAATGCCCGGTACGAGCAAGAAATGATGAGGAGCTACTTTCCGGATATCTTCGAACATCTTTCCCTGTGTGGCACCAACCACATACATCATGTTCTCATCCGTTCCCCATTGGCTCGAAGTTGCTATTACCTTCTCAAAAAGGCGCATACCTGTGGTATCTTGTGTGAGTTGGAAGTCGTGTGAGCCTTTATTACTGGTGAGTGCCAGCACGATAGCCCACTTGTCTTGGTATGCAAGAAAAGGTTTTACGCTGTCCTCGCCCATGTAGGGGGCAATGGTGAGGGCGTCTACTTGGTACGTCTCGAAGAAAGTCTTGGCGTACATGGCAGAGGTGTTGCCTATATCTCCACGCTTTGCATCGGCAATGAGGAAGTGTGTGGGATAGTTGTCTTGCAGATATTTCACTGTTTTCTCGAACGACAGCATTCCCTTAATACCTGTAGATTCGTAGAAAGCCAAGTTGGGCTTATAGGCTACGCAGTAGGGAGCAGTAGCATCGATGATCGCACGATTAAAGGCAAAGATAGGGTCTTCGTCTTCTAAGAGGTGTGCTGGTATTTTCTGTATGTCTGGATCTAAGCCTACGCATAGAAAAGTTTGTTTGTCAAAGATTTGTTTGACGAGCTGTTGTTTGGTCATTGGATGAGTTTTTTAGTTTTTTAGTTTTTGAGTTGATGAGTTGAGTTTTTTAGTTTTTGAGTTGATGAGATTAGTTTTTTAGTTTGTGAGTTGTTTAGTTTTTAAGTTGAGGAGTTTTTTGTGTTGAGAAGTTTTTTATAGAGAAGTTTATAAAGTTTTTATTAACTAATAAACTTTTTATCTCCTTACCTCATCAACTCAAAAACTCACAAACTCAAAAACTCACAAACTAAACTCATGAACTTAAAAACTTAAAAACTTAAAAACTCATCTTACAATTCACTATCTTTCAATTTCTCGGCATTCTCTGCAACGGTAAGGGCATCGATGACACCTTGAATGTCGCCACCGATAAAGCCTTGCAGGTCGTGAGTGGTGTAGCCGATGCGGTGGTCAGTGACACGTCCTTGTGGATAGTTGTAGGTACGAATCTTCGCACTGCGGTCGCCAGTAGATACCAATGACTTGCGTCGGTTGGCAATATCATCAATGTACTTCTGATGCTCACGGTCGTAAATAAAGGTACGTAAGCGTGACAGCGCACGTTCTTTGTTCTTAGGTTGGTCGCGTGTCTCGGTACATTCGATGAGAATTTCCTCCACTTCGCCAGTATTAGGGTTCTTCCATGGATAACGAAGACGAACGCCCGATTCAACCTTGTTGACGTTTTGTCCACCAGCTCCCGAGCTTCTGAACGTGTCCCACTTGATATCACCTTCGTTGATGTTCACCTCGAACTGGTCTGCCTCTGGCAACACAGCCACCGTAGCAGCCGATGTGTGCATGCGTCCCTGTGTCTCTGTGGCTGGTACACGTTGCACACGATGTACACCACTTTCGTATTTCAATGTACCGTAGACATTGTCGCCACTCACTGCAAAATCGATTTCTTTGTAGCCACCCACCGAGCCTTCGTTGACGGATGTGACACTTAACGTCCAACCTTTCGAGTCGCAGTAATGCTTATACATGTTAAATAAGTCGCCAGCAAACAGGGCTGCTTCATCTCCTCCCGTGCCAGCACGTATTTCCATTTGTACGTTCTTGGCATCCTCAGGGTCTTTTGGCACTAATGCTAATTTTATTTCTTCTTCCAACTGTGGCTGCATATCTTCGTTGGCTTGCAATTCCTCACGAGCCATCTCTTTCATGTCAGCATCCGTTTCATTGGCAAGAATATCTTTCGACTCACGTATGGCATTGAGGCATGCAATGTATCGCTTGCGAATGTCCATGATGTCGCCAAGGTCTTTGTATTCCTTGGTTAGCTTTACATAGCGTGGCTGATCGGCTATGACATCTGGGTCGGTAATCAAGGTAGATACTTCTTCAAACCTTGCCTCTAATCCTTCGAGCTTGTTCAGTATGCTGTTGTTTTCTATCATATATTTAATATTCGAATGTTCCTAATTCTGATTGAATGGTAAGAGAGCGTTTTCCCTCCTCGATATGACCAATAATTTGGGCGTCAACATTGAAACTTTTGCTGATTGAAATGATTTCTTGTGCGTACTCCGGAGCCACATATATTTCCATGCGGTGCCCCATGTTGAAGACTTTGTACATCTCTTTCCAATCGGTGCCACTGCAACGTTGGATGGTTTTGAATAGGGGAGGCACGGGGAACAAGTTGTCTTTTACCACTTTGCAATTGTCGCCGACAAAGTGTAGCACCTTAGTTTGGGCGCCTCCTGTGCAGTGAACCATGCCATGAATGTGACTTCGGTGTGCATCTAACACCTTCTTTATAATAGGTGCATAGGTGCGGGTAGGCGAGAGTACCAAATGACCTGCATCAATCTCCACGCCTTCTATGCTATCGGTGAGTTGATATTTACCGCTATACACCAAATCATTAGGTACGGCATTATCGTAACTCTCGGGGAACTTTTCTGCCAAGTATTTGGCAAAGACGTCGTGACGCGCACTGGTCAGACCGTTACTTCCCATGCCACCGTTGTATGTTTTCTCATAGGTAGCCTGTTCTGTGCTACTCAATCCTACGATGACATCGCCGGGGCGGATGTTGGCATTGTCGATAACCTCGCTGCGCTTCATGCGGCAGGTTACGGTAGAATCGACAATGATGGTGCGCACCAAGTCGCCTACATCAGCCGTTTCGCCTCCTGTGGGGTAAATACCAATGCCCATGTCTCGCATTTCTTGCAACAATTCATCCGTGCCGTTGATAATCGCAGAGATGACTTCACCGGGTATCAAAAGCTTGTTACGCCCAATGGTACTCGACACTAAGATGTTATCTACCGCCCCCACACACAGCAAGTCGTCGGTGTTCATCACAATGGCATCTTGTGCAATGCCTTTCCATACACCAAGGTCGCCCGTCTCTTTCCAGTACATATATGCCAAAGACGATTTGGTGCCAGCACCATCGGCATGCATAATGTTGCAGTAGTCGGGGTCTCCTCCCAGTATATCAGGAATGATTTTGCAGAAAGCTTGTGGATAAATTCCCTTGTCAATGTTCTTAATAGCGTTGTGTACATCTTCTTTGGCGGCAGACACACCGCGCAACATATATCTGTCCATGTGGTTGTAAGTTTTTTATTGTTGACGAGTTGATGAGTTGATATGTTGATTGATTAGTATTCGTGCCAAAACTCCCATGAGACAAAAGCTTGCAATAAGAGCATCTCCAATCCATTCTTTATGGTTGCTCCGTGTTCGGCTCCTTTCTTTAGAAACAATGTTTCATCAGGATTGTAAATCAAGTCGTAGAGGAGATGGTGCATGTCCATGGCTTCATAAGGCAGGGGAGGACAAGTGTCTGCATGTGGATACATGCCCACGGGTGTACAGTTGACAACGATGCGATAATCGTTCATAACGGCAGGTGTGATGTCTTGGTAGGTCAAAACACCTTGGCGAGGGGTTCGAGAGACGAACTTTGTCGTAATACCCAACGAGCGTAAACCTACGTCAATGGCTTTTGCAGCACCGCCAGTACCGAGGATGAGGGCTTTCTGATGAAAGGTTTCTAACATGGACTCGATACTTCTGGTAAAGCCAATCACATCACTATTGAAGCCTTTTAGAAGTGTTTTCTTGCCTTTGTGCGTTACTCTAATGACGTTGACGGCACCGATTTCCTTCGCTTCTGGACTGATTTCGTCTAAATAAGAAATCACTTTCTCTTTATAAGGTATGGTGACGTTTAATCCCTTTAGTTCGGGGTTGGAAGCCAACACCTCTTCGAGATTTTCTATTTTGGATATTTCAAAATTTACATATTGGGCATCTATTCCTTCGTTTTCAAATTTCTCATTGAAGTAATCAATAGAGAATGAATGTCCGAGTGGATAGCCTATCAGTCCGTATTTGTCCATATTCTATGTGTTATCGTTCGTCAATTTGAGGGCAATGGGATTGTTTATTTTGCCTTTTGTGCCAAGTACATTGTACAAATGCCAAAGGTGAGTCGTGTAAACTGTGCCTTTGCAAATCCCGCTTTGGCAAAGATTTGCAGCATTGTCTCGCCTTGCGGAAAAGCTTCTATCGTTGTGGTGAGATATTCGTAAGCACGCTTGTCCTTGGAGAGTAGTTTGCCATAAAAGGGCAAAAACGTGTGCGAATACAACTTAAATAACTGTCGCATGGGAAATGCCACAGGTTGAGTGAGTTCCACAATACTCACATGACCGCCAGGTTTCAATACTCTATGTATCTCTCTTAATCCTTGATCGAGATCTTGAAAGTTGCGAATGCCAAAGGCAGCTGTGACAGCATCAAACGAATTTTCTTGAAAAGAAAGTGCTAAGCAGTCTTCTTTTTGGAAAGAAATAACATGCGACAAGCCCGCTTTTGCAACCTTTTGCTCGCCAATCTTCATCATCCCTGTTGAAATGTCTGCACCTATTAGCTTTCTGGGCTGTAACATCTGTGCAGCCATTATGGCAAAGTCACCTGTACCTGTGGCAATATCTAACACAGTTTGAGGTGCAAATGGGCAGAGTTGTTGAATGGCTTTTTTGCGCCAACCCTTATCGATGTTCCAAGAGAGACGATGATTTAACGCATCGTAGGTAGGCGCAATGTGGTCAAACATCTGTGCCACTTGCTGTTTCTTTTCGCCTTCGGCGTGATAAGGCTTTATGTGTTCCTGTTCGTACATGCGTTGATGAGGATGAGTAGGTGGGGTTGTGGTGGATAAACTGACCGATTGACAAGCTCATAGATAAGGAGGAGAATCGCCCCAAGTCTATGCGCAAATCAACGGGTCAGCTTATTTGCGATTGAAGGAATCTATGCTTTAAGATATTCTTTCACATTGCGTTCGATACGAGCAGCCAAGTCATCGTGCTCATCAGCCTTAACAAACTTTTCGCCTGTGATGTGTTCGTACAGTTCGATATATCGTTCGCTTACGCTCTCGGCATATTTATCAGTAATCTCAGGCATCGTTTGTCCTGGTTCGTTCATGAAGTTATGTTCGATGAGCCATTGACGAACAAACTCTTTAGACAATTGTTTCTGTGGTTCACCTTTCGCCAACTTCTCTTCATAGCCGTCAGCATAGAAGTATCTACTTGAATCAGGTGTATGAATTTCGTCAATGAGGTAAATCTTTCCGTCACGTTTTCCAAACTCGTATTTGGTATCTACCAAGATAAGTCCTTGTTTGGCTGCAATCTCTTGACCACGTGCAAAAAGTTTCCGAGTGTAGTCTTCGATGACCGCATAGTCTTCTGCCGAAACCAATCCTTGCTTGATAATCTCTTCTTTCGAGATATTCATATCATGACCCTCATCAGCTTTTGTGGTGGGTGTCACGATCGGTTCGGGGAATCGTTCGTTCTCTTTCATCCCCTCGGGTAATTTCACACCGCACAGTTCTCTGGCTCCTGCCTTGTATTCACGCCATGCACTACCTGTGAGGATGCTACGGATAATCATTTCAACACGAAAGCCCTCACACTTGATACCTACCGTAACCATGGGGTCGGGAGTAGCAAGTTTCCAGTTGGGGCAAATGTCTTGTGTCAAATCTAAGAACTTGGCAGCTATTTGGTTCAATACCTGTCCCTTGAAAGGAATACCTTTCGGCAAAACAACATCGAATGCGGAAATCCTATCCGTAGCCACCATGACAATTTTGTCATCGTTGATGTCATACACATCACGTACTTTTCCGTGATAAACACTTTTTTGTCCATCAAAATGGAAATCAGTCTTTGTTAATGCTTTCATTGTTGTTAATTTTATCTTTAATCGGTTGATTGTCTTCATTCTCTTCTCTGCGCTGGTCGTATGTCTCGTAGGCATGGACGATGCGAGTTACCAATTTGTGCCGTACAATATCTTTCTGTCCCAGTTCTACCACAGAAATACCTTCTACGTTGTGTAGGATTTCTACTGCTTCTTGCAGTCCGCTCTTCTGATGTTTCGGCAGGTCTATTTGGGTAAGGTCGCCAGTTACAATCATTTTCGTATTCCATCCCATGCGAGTAAGGAACATTCTGATTTGGGCAGGCGTTGTATTTTGCGCTTCATCCAATATCACTACCGCATCGTTGAGCGTGCGTCCGCGCATAAAAGCGAGTGGGGCAATCTGGATAATGTTCTTCTCCAGCATGTCTTGTAGTTTCACTGCGGGTATCATGTCTTGCAGCGAATCATAGAGCGGCTGTAAGTAGGGATCGATTTTATCTTTCATATCGCCTGGTAGGAAGCCGAGTTTTTCGCCCGCTTCTACGGCAGGACGTGAAAGGATAATCTTTTTCGCTTGCTTTTCTTTCAAGGCTCTTACCGCCAAGGCGATACTGAGATAGGTCTTACCTGTACCCGCAGGACCGATGGCAAATATCATGTCTGACTGATGATAGGCATCAATCAGTTGCTGTTGCTTTTCACTTCGGCTCTTGATAGGTCTTCCTGCAATGCTGTACACCACCACACCTTTCACCGCATCGGCTTTGGTCTTATGGTCGTGTACAATATCTAAGATATCTTCCTCCGTAATGGCGTTGTACTTCACAATATGCTTACGCATCAGTTCGATATCCTCTTCGACCTTTGCCATTTCTTCTTCGTCTCCCAAAATACGAATTACGTTGTCGCGAGCTACTATGCGTAGTTTTGGAAAAAGCGACTTCATCATTTGCAAATGACCGTTGTTGACGCCATAAAATGCTACGGGGTCGATGTCTTCAAGAACAATATGCTTCTCTATCAATGTTGTAAGGTACTTTTAAGTGATTCTTTTATGGAGGTGTTTGTTGCCTTTTAATATGATGATGCAAATGTACGAAAAAGATTACAGACTACCATTTTACCACTTGAGTTTTTTTACTTACAGGGATAAAAAGTCCATGAATTTTGTCGATTTCGTTCGTTGTCTCTTTCTCTTCTTGCCCTTTTTCTTCATGACAAGGATGTTCTGTGCAAGTTCTCGTCCATGATTTTCACTTTTAGATGCAGCTTTTTGTTCGATTGCCCCATTTTTATATAATTATTACCATAAAGCATTAAAAAATATAAAAAACAGAAACAAATCCTAAATCTCATGATGTTTTTCGTAACTTTGTGCTTCAGATATCCAATTCAATGAAAATTTCAAAACAAAAATATCTTCAGGGCTTTGCCTTTGTTGTCGTCTTGTTAGGCATGGTGCGATGTATCTTTCCACAGGTTGCAACCGACCGAAGTCAAGGCACGGCACAACTTTCAAGTACTCACCTGTCCGACTCTGTCCAAACCAGTCAGCAAACCAGTCGACCCAACCCGTCGATTCCTGCCAACATGCCAACGCAACGAGCCACGGCTTCTCGCTTCTTTCATGCCGATGGGAGTGAGGTGAAAAATCGTATTTATAGTGTTTCCAACTTTTCCAAAGCCTTTCCCGATCAAAATGATGTGCAGTTGGCTTCGGCTACCCATTGGGGAGTTGAGCCTGTGACCAACCGCGAAGAGGCTGAAAGTCGCAAGGCAGAGTTGGTGTATGTGGGTGCCAATCCATTTTTTTATGTAGACCGACTGAAGAGCAGCATTCCTTATTTGGTGCCACATGCAGCTGTTTTGCTGCAAGACATCGGTAGTAACTTCTTTGATAGCTTGCAAATAAAAGGTATCCCACTTCACAAGATTATCGTGACGAGCGTCATGCGCAGCAAGGCGGATGTAGAGAAACTCCAAGGACGGAATACGAATGCCAAATCCAACAGCTGTCATCTGTACGGTACAACCTTTGATGTAGCCTACAATCGTTATGTGACCGTGCAAGAACCTAACGGTCCGTCACGACGCAAGGTGCGCAATGACAGTCTGAAATGGGTACTCAGTGAGGTGCTCAATGATTTACGTCAGCAAAATCGCTGTCATGTGAAATATGAAGTTCATCAAGGGTGTTTTCATATTACGGTGAAGTAAATTGTGGACGAGTGAGTAGGAACATTGTCCATCGGCTCATCACTTCTCCCTTTACTTTCTATTTCATTTCGTAAGGCTTTTGCGGAGGTAGCGGCTTTCCTTTTTCATCATAGCCTTGTTCTCTCACCATCCAACGTTGTTGGGAACGTGGGGCACGAGGGTTGAGACATTTCACGGTTTGGCTTAAAACATAGCCTTCTTTTGTCTTTTCTATCTTGAAACCTTGACCAAGTGGTGTAAAATGTCGATTTTTAGAATCGATACGCCACAGTTCAAACCGCTGTTCTAACGCCCATCCCGTGTTTTCTCCCCTGTCTAAGACTACAAACATGTAGTCGCCACCATTACTAATAGACGTGGACACCACTGCCTTGTAGTTTTGTTGGTTAAAGTCTAATTCTTCGTTGATGTTCAACACCACATCCAAACAAAATATTTTTTCGCCCTGAATGTAATACAAACAATGGCGCAGGTTGTCGGTGTACTTCGCCAACACGGTAGCTCCTTGCGGCAAATGTCGTGCTGCCACCCGCACCCGATTGGCAACAGGAGTCTGAGCAGCCAAACAGGTACACATTATAAATAATAGACAGAGCGTCTTACTGCGCTTGGAGATGTTCACCATGCCTGCAAAGATACTTCAACTTACTGGGAAAAACAAAAAAACAAGAAAAAAGTCACAGCATCTTTCATAACTTGTTAATTTGTACAAAGGTATGCGAGTAGTTGAAGTTTTTTTTATACATTTGCACTCCCGACTCAATCGTTCTTCTTGATAAAAACAGTACATGATATGGCAATACCCAAGACCAAAAAAACGACTCCGATAGATACTACCTATGCGCATGTTCAACCTCAAGCAACCGATGTTGAACGTGTAGTGTTAGGCGCATTGATGATTGACAAAGATGCCTTTTCTGTTGTTTCCGAACTTATTCGACCAGAGACCTTTTACGATCCCAAACATCAGAAGATTTATCATGCTATCCAAACCCTCAACATGGATGAAAATCCTGTGGATATCATGACTGTTATAGACCAACTCAAGCGAGAGGGCACCCTTGACGAGATTGGTGGAGCGCCCTATGTATTAGAGTTGAGTTCGCAAGTGGCTTCGTCTGCCAACATTGAATATCATGCTAAGATTATTGCGCAGAAATCGTTGGCGCGCCAACTTATTTCGTATGCCAGCATGATAGAGACCAAAGCCTTTGATGAAACTCAAGATATTGCCGAGTTGATGCAAGAAGCCGAAGGTAATCTCTTCACGCTTTCACAAACCAACATGAAGAAGGATTACACCCAAATTGACCCCATCATTGCGCAAGCCACAGACATTTTGCAAAAAGCCTCTGCCAATACGGGCGACCTTACGGGCATTCCATCGGGTTTCACCAAATTAGATGAGATTACCAGCGGGTGGCAGAAATCGGATTTGGTGATTATCGCAGGACGTCCAGCCATGGGTAAAACGTCTTTTGCCCTGTCTATTGCAAAGAATATTGCAGTTGATTATAACGAACCCATTGCTTTCTTCTCTTTGGAAATGAACAACGTTCAGTTGGTGAATCGTTTGATTTCAAATACTTGCGAGATATCGGGTAGCAAAATTTTGAGCGGTCAGTTGTCGGATGAGGAGTGGAAACGATTTGACGTCAAGGTGCGCAATCTTACAGGTACACCTATTTATATAGACGACACCCCAGGGCTTAGTATCTTTGAACTGCGCACCAAAGCCCGTAGATTAGTGCGCGAAAAGGGGGTGAAGCTCATCATGATCGACTACCTACAGTTGATGAATGCCAACGGTATTCGCTTTGGTAACCGCCAAGAAGAGGTGTCTACCATCTCTCGTTCGCTCAAAGGATTGGCGAAAGAGTTGGACATTCCCGTATTGGCACTGTCTCAGTTGAGCCGTAATGTAGAGAACCGAGAGGGATTGGAAGGTAAGCGTCCACAGTTGAGCGACCTCCGTGAGTCGGGTGCTATTGAGCAAGATGCCGATATGGTGCTTTTTGTGCATCGCCCAGAATACTACCGCTTGTATGAAGATGCCAACGGAGTAGACCTGCGTGGCAAGGCACAAATCATCATCGCCAAACACCGTAAAGGTGCTACGGGCGACGTGTTGCTCAACTTCCGTGGTGAGTTTACTCGTTTTGAAAACGTGGACGATCGGTATTCGATGCCTGTTCGCGAGGGAGGCGAGTTTGTGGAATCGCGCATGAACGATGGTTTTCCGCCGCCACCTCCAGACGATACAACCCCTTTTAATGGAATGACGTCGGGGGAAAATCCCCCCTTTTAAGAGCGTACCACAGAGAGGAAAGGACGTCTTGCAACATCATAAAAGTGGCGATAAAAAGGAATGACTTTGCAATTCCATAGCACTTCTTTTTTTCACTTATTTTCCCCTCTTTATTAACTCAATGCTTCAAATGAAACGTTTTATAGAATTTCATAATTTATTGATAATAACATGCTTGTGCGTGTGTGTTCATTTTTATTCTTTACCTATGCACGCACAAGACCATCAAACGCTCCGCAGTCAGCTCAAGGAAGCCACAGAGGTGTTGGCTTGCTATCCTGACAGTGTCGATTTGCGTTTGAAAAAGGCAGCTCTCAATCTACAGTTGGAGCAATGGCAATATGCCAAAGACGAGTACGACCAAGTGTTGCGAAGTCATCCTGATAACATCGCAGGACTGTATTATCGTGCCTATGCCAACCAACAGTTGGGAAGATATAATTTTGCACGGTTAGATTATGAAAATCTTTTGAAAGTTGTACCCGGACATTTTTCGGCACAATTGGGTTTGGCGCTGCTCAATCAGAAAGACAAGCATCATACCGAGGCGATGAATCAAATCAACCGTTTGGTAAATCAGTTCCCCGATAGTGCCGTCGCTTATGCTGCACGAGCTGGCATGGAGCAGGAGCAAGGCATGATAGAATTGGCGGTATATGACTATACCGAAGCCTTGAAACGTGATGCGGACAACTCAGATTACTTGCTCAATAGGGTAGAGCTGTGGCTAAAATTAGGCAGAAAGCAACGGGCAAAAGCCGATTTGGACAGACTGGTAGAATTAGGTGTGCCACGCCCCGCATTGAAAAAGTGGTACCGACAACTGTAACAGCGAAGTGTGCTGATTACCAAACAGCGGTTCATAAATGTCGACTTATTTTGAAATACAGTCTTTCCTTTTGTCCTATTATTTTACCAAAAATCGACCATCTAAAATCTTCAAAATAGAAAAAATCAATAGGCAAACACACAACAAATTTGCCCTGATTTTAACAAAATAGATGTCTTTTCAAGTTAGAATATTACTCTAACGCTCTTGGAAACACTCTTTTAGGGTGTTATTCACATGCTTCAGCAGCCTTAAAGCATGCAAATAGCGAGCTTATCTCAATGCTTTAGTCGCCAAAAAACGATAAAAAGAGGATTGAAAAAAGGATCTACAAGTATAACACCCTTAACGTCAAAGAATTACAAACCTTGCTCATTTTTCGCGTATTTGCGACCAACTTTAATGTTGGTTGCAAATACGCGAGTTATAAGAGGCACTTTGTAAAGAAAATTCTGAATTTATTATTCATTCATGCAATGTACCACCAATTCTGCAAATGAGGTTTTGTGGGCATTTTTGTGGGTGATTTTGGTCGTAACAATATCATCTAACAAAGAAAGAGTTGTGGTTGCTCCTTTTCGTCATAAACGTTGTGTTTATCTATATTTTACGGAAGATGAGTAAATAAGACGTTGAAAACGATATAGGTTGTCAACTTATAGCTCCTGCTATATACCAACTTTATCTCCAAAATTTTATCGCTTAAAACTCGCAGTTCTTATCCTTTTTTGTTATATTTGCATAAACACACTGGAAGAACAGTGGGGAAGTGAAACTTATAAAACGATACAAATTATGCAAAAGGAACGAATTATTTCGGCAACCATATTGGCTGTCAGCATTGTAATATTGGGCTTTGCACTCAAAGGAGGTATCGATAACTTTGTGAATAAAGACCACAAAGTGACGGTGAAAGGACTTTCCGAGCGTGAAGTTGAGGCGGACAAAGTAACCTGGCCTATTCTGTCGAAGGAGTTGGGCAACGACTTACCAGAACTTTATGAGAAGATTGGACACACGCAAGCCATTATTAAGAAATTCTTGTTGGACAACGGAATCACCGAAAGTGAAATTAGTGTCAATGCGCCATCGGTCATTGATATGAACGCCAATCAGTATTCAAACAATGAGTCTCGTTATCGTTATAACATCACCTCATCTATTACGGTGACCTCAAAAAAGGTAAAGTTGGTGAGACAGATCATTGCCAAGCAAGGCAATTTGTTGAAATTGGGTGTTGCCATTGTTGAAGGAGGATATGAAAATCCGGTGAAGTACGAATATGTTGCTTTCAGTTCGATGAAACCAAAGATGATGCAAGAAGCCATTGAGAATGCGGAGAAGACTGCACAGCAGTTTGCGGAGAACAGTCATAGCAAGCTGAGCAAGATTGTAAGTGCCGACCAAGGACAGTTTTCTATTGAAGACCGCGATTCCAATACACCTTATATTAAGAAGGTTAGGGTGGTGACCACTATCACTTATTCGCTGAAAGATTAAGCATCGTGTTTGCATGCAATGCGCTGACGGGCGCAGGTGTGCGTGTTTGACAGTACTATACAAATGGAATGAGGTGCAGAAAGTGTGATTGCTTTCTGCACCTCTTTTTCATTTGCTGGCTTCATGAAGTCATTACACGATGATGACTTTATCAGCATGGAGTTGACCTGCGTTTACTGTACCTGAACGTCTTTGCCAAACGGATTGAGAGCCAGACTTGCCATTTTGAAATGCTGATGACCAAAGGGGATGCCGATAATGGTGAGGTATAGACAGACGCCAAAAAAGACATGTGTTATACTAATCCAAATTCCAGCAAACACAATCCATATCAAATTCATGGCTGCGTTGAGACAACCGTTCCCTTCGGATGTGCTTACCACCTTAGAGCCAAAGGGCCAGAGGATGAAAAAGCCAATTTTCCAAGCCTGTAATCCAAAGGGAATACCGACAATGGTCAGCATGAGAAGGCATCCTCCAATGAAATATTGAAGGGCTGCTTCTAAACCTCCAAAGACAAGCCAAAGGACGTTTCCAATGGTTTTCATACGTACAGATTATTTATTTTTTAGCAAATCTCTAATCTCTGTGAGCAACGTCTCCTCTTTGGTTGGTGCCGGAGCAGCAGGTTCTTCTTTCACTTCCTCTTTCTTCTTAGAGAGCGAATTGATGCCCTTGATAGCCAAAAAGATACAGAAAGCAATAATCAGGAAGTTGACAACCTCTTGAATAAAATTACCATAGTTCAGTGTGACCGCTTCCATTGTTTTTCCATCCTCGGCTAATTTCTCACCCAGTTTGATACTTAAATCGGTGAAGTCGACCCGTCCCAAGGCAAAACCTAAGGGGGGCATGATGATGTCATTCACCAATGAAGTGACGATTTTGCCGAAGGCACCGCCAACGATAACACCGACTGCCATGTCAATCACATTGCCACGCATGGCAAATTCCTTGAATTCATTGAAAAATTTACTCATAGTCATTTATATTTTTAATCATGTAACATTAAAAAATCTCATTTTTCTGTCTTAAGTAGTCATTATGCCATGTACATGTGACAGAATGACTTGTAAACCTTTCTTTTTTAAGAAATTTAAGACTAATTGCCACTGCAAATATAGAAAAAAAATGTAACTTTGCGGTTGAAAAGAAGAAAATGTTTCAGGAACGATGTCTTCTTCGATCTACATATAAAGTTGTAAGGTAAATTAAGATTTTGTTCAATAGCAATAAAAAAATATTTATTTTTTAACCCTTTAATAAAAAGAAAGTAAAATGATTAAGATTGGTATTAACGGATTTGGCCGTATTGGTCGTTTCGTATTCCGTGCTTCTTTGGAAGAGGCAAATGCTAAAGACGTAGTAGTAGTGGGTATTAACGACCTTTGCCCAGTAGATTACTTGGCTTATATGCTGAAATATGACACCATGCACGGTCAATTCGATGGCACTATCGAAGCTGACGTAGAAAAATCTCAATTGATAGTAAACGGAAATGTTATCCGTGTAACAGCAGAACGCAATCCAGCTGACTTGAAATGGAACGAGATTGGTGCTGAATACGTAGTTGAGTCTACTGGTTTGTTCTTGACCAAAGAGAAATCACAGGCACACATCGACGCAGGTGCAAAATATGTAGTAATGTCTGCTCCTTCTAAGGACGACACTCCTATGTTTGTTTGCGGTGTTAACCACGATAAATACGTAAAGGGTACACAGTTTGTATCTAACGCATCTTGCACCACCAACTGCTTGGCTCCTATCGCTAAGGTATTGAACGACAAGTTTGGTATCACTGACGGTTTGATGACTACTGTACACTCTACAACAGCTACACAAAAGACTGTTGACGGTCCTTCAATGAAAGACTGGCGTGGTGGTCGTGCTGCTTCTGGCAACATCATTCCTTCTTCTACAGGTGCTGCAAAGGCTGTAGGTAAGGTTATTCCTGAGTTGAATGGTAAGTTGACTGGTATGTCAATGCGTGTTCCTACTTTGGATGTTTCTGTAGTAGACTTGACTGTAAACTTGGCTAAGCCAGCGAAGTACGAAGAAATCTGCAAGGCAATGAAGGAAGCTTCTGAAGGCGAGTTGAAGGGTATCCTTGGCTACACTGAAGAGGCTGTTGTTTCATCTGACTTCTTGGGTGATGCTCGTACCTCTATCTTCGATGCTAAGGCAGGTATTGCTTTGACCGACACCTTCGTTAAGGTTGTTTCTTGGTATGACAACGAGATTGGTTACTCTCACAAAGTTGTTGAACTGATCAAGCACATGGCTAAGGTGAATGGCTAATTAAAAATAGTTGTTTAACGATAAATATGCCGTTCGATTTCTGTCGAACGGCTTTTTTTATTATATTTGTGGCGTGAAGTTGTTAACAATCTTAGGTCCTACGGCCAGTGGAAAGACTGCCTTTGCTGCCCAGCTTGCTGTTAAGATGGGAGGCGAAATCATCAGTGCGGACAGTCGGCAGGTGTACCGTGGTATGGATATTGGCACGGGGAAAGACCTGGCAGATTACGAAGTACATGGTTACAGCGTTCCTTATCATTTGATAGACATTGTCAATGCTGGAGAAAAATATAACCTCTTTCAATATCAACAGGATTTTCATGCCGCTTATCAGGACATCGTGAACAGAGGGCGACAGCCTATCTTGTGTGGAGGAACGGGACTATATATTGAAGCTGTGCTGAAAGGGTATGCGCTTTCGCCAGTTCCTCAAAACCCTGAGTTGCGAAATAGCTTGGAAGGATGCTCGTTGGAAGAACTCACCGAGCAACTCATTCGGTTGAAAGCGCAGAACAACTCAACGATGCACAACCGTTCAGACGTGGATACAGCACAGCGTGCCATTCGTGCCATTGAGATTGAAACATACAATAAAGAGCATCCTCTTGAGAATCGGAACCTTCCTCCCATAGAGACTTGTATCATAGGGTTAGATATTGATCGCGAAAGCAGAAGAGCAAAGATTACTAACCGACTGAAACAACGGCTCAAAGAAGGAATGATAGAAGAGATACAGGGATTGTTGGCAACAGGAATACCTGCCAATGATTTGATATACTATGGGCTGGAATATAAATATGTAACCGAATATATAATAGGTGAGCTGTCGTACGATGAGATGTTTCAACGTCTCGAAATCGCGATACATCAGTTTGCTAAACGGCAGATGACATGGTTTCGAGGCATGGAACGCAGAGGATTTAAGATTCATTGGATAGACGCTTTGTTACCTACTCCAGAGAAAATAAAACAAGTACAACAGATATATGGCAATTGACAACAATCGATGGGGCATCTTATATTGTCCAAAGACAAACGCTTTCAGACCACAAAAGCGCTGGGAAAAGATAGAGAAATATCTGAAGGAACAGCAGGTGGCTTATGACTATGTGCAAAGCGAAAGTGCAAGTAGTGTGCAGCGACTCATCAAAATGTTCATCAACAGTGGCTACAAAACCATTATTGTGGTGGGGGGAGACTCTGCCTTGAATGATACGGTGAACTGTTTGATGCAGGTAGATGCAGAGACACGCAACCAAATTGTGTTGGGATTGATACCCAATGGACTAATGAACGACTTTGCACACTTTTGGGGAATAGAGGAAGATGATGAAGAAAAGCTCGTCAAAGCGTTCAAACGCCGTAGGGTGAAGAAGATAGACATGGGCTGTATCCGTTACACCAATACGGAAGGGGATGCGTGTCGACGCTATTTCCTGAACTGCATAAACATTGGATATGTGGCTGCTATCATGAATTTAAGGCGAAAAATGAACCATATCTTTGGTTCGCGTGCCTTGTCTTTCTTGTTTTCGTTTGGCTTGTTACTCTTCCAGCGTTTAGATTATAAGATGCACTTGAAAATCAATACTGATGTCATTAAACGCAAAGTGATGACCGTTTGTGTGGGCAATGCCTTGGGGTATGGACAAACACCTAATGCCGTGCCTTACAATGGACTATTGGATGTGTCGATTGTCTATCATCCAGAGATGACGCAACTCTTTGAGGGCATTTATCTCTTTTTACGTGGAAAGTTCTTGAATCATCGAAGTGTACATCCATATCGCACGAAGAAAGTAGAAGTGTTTGCAGCCAAGCGCGCTATGGTGGGCATTGATGGACGACTCATGAAAACGCCAGTCAATAAGTTTACTATCTCGATTGCCCCAGATGTCATCAACTTCTTACTGCCTGATTAGAACAAAAAAAGGAAAGAAAAGACAAAAAACATAGGAATTGTTTCATATTTACTAAAAAAATGAGTAACTTTGAAAGCGCATGATAGGAATCTCTAATTAAATATAAGAGGTGCCGCATGAAACGTTAAATCTGTAAAAAACATAAATCACACACTAATATAGGCCTATGAGTTACATTAAGTTTGAAAAGGCCCTGATGACGAATTTGGAATATTCGCTCCAAAGAGAAATACTGCGTACCAATCGATCGGGAGCTTATGCGTGTTCAACGATTGTAGATTGTAATACCAGAAAGTATCATGGACTG
Source organism: Hoylesella timonensis S9-PR14 (assembly GCF_000762405.1). Classification (GTDB taxonomy): domain Bacteria; phylum Bacteroidota; class Bacteroidia; order Bacteroidales; family Bacteroidaceae; genus Prevotella; species Prevotella timonensis_A. Next base: position 41,452 of record NZ_JRPQ01000132.1, read on the forward strand.
CTGACCGTTCCAATTCCTGATATCGATGAAGACAACCATGTCTTGTTATCTTCGTTGGATGTAACCGTTATACAGCACGGTGCAGAATTTAATTTAGGTCTTCATAAATATCAGGGAAATCATTTTAGCCCAAAGGGTCACAAATATATTCGACAGTTTAATTGCGATAAAGTTCCTACAACGATATATCGAGTGGGAGGTGTCTTACTGAAAAAAGAGGTGGTGTTTCAGCACTATGAAGATCGGATTCTGATTTGTTATACATTATTGGATGCACATTCATCAACGACACTCAGGTTCAAACCCTTCTTAGCTTTTCGAAGTGTGCGACAGTTTACACACGAAAATGCTACAGCAAGCCGTGCCTACGATGAAGTACCTAATGGTATAAAGACTTGTATGTATGCTGGTTATCCCGATTTGTACATGCAGTTCTCTAAGAAGAATGAATTTGTATTTCAACCCGATTGGTATCGTGGAGTAGAATATCCTAAGGAGCAGGAACGTGGTTATGCATCGAATGAGGATTTGTACGTACCCGGATATTTCGAGATGGGAATTACAAAAGGGGAAAGTGTAGTCTTTGCAGCTTCTACTTCTTCAAGTGACACGACAAAGATGTTATCCGTTTTTACACAAGAAGTAGAATCTCGAAGTCCTCGCAATAACTTTTTCCATTGTTTGGTAAATGCGGCTCATCAGTTTCATATTCGAGCCTCAGAAGATGAACGTTACCTCATTGCCGGCTATCCTTGGTTCAAGTGTCGTGCTCGTGACACCTTTATAGCTGTGCCAGGATTGACGCTGTCTATCGAGGAAACCGGCTATTTTGAGAAAGTAATGAAGACCGCTCTTCAAGGTTTACAAGAATTTATGCAAGGAGAACCCCTCTCTGTTAAAATCTATGAGATAGACCAACCCGATGTATTGCTGTGGGCGATATGGGCAATTCAGCAATATGGAAAGTCGGAAGGATTAGAGAAGTGCTTATCATTGTATGGAGAGACGGTACATCAAATCATTGAATATATTATCAACGGTCGCCATCCTAATCTCAGTTTGCAATCCAATGGATTGTTGAAAACGAATGGTAAAGATAGACCTGTGACTTGGATGAACTCTACTGTGAATGGACGCCCCGTGATTCCACGGACAGGATATGTTGTTGAATTTAATGCTTTGTGGTACAATGCCTTGAAATATGTATCGGCGCTGTGCCTTGCAGCCCATGATCAGGAAGCAGCTAACCACTATGAGTCGATGGCAGAGAAATGTGGAGAAGCATTTGTTCAGACCTTTTATAATGATTGTGGCTATCTCTTCGATTATGTGGATGAGGGCTATCAAGACAAGAGTGTTAGGCCAAATATGGTTTTCGCTGTGGCTTTTGACTATTCACCTTTGACACAACAACAGAAGAAAAGTGTATTGGATATTTGTACCCGAGAGTTGCTAACGCCGAAGGGACTGCGCTCCCTTTCGCCGAAGAGTGTGGGATATAATCCAATGTATTTCGGTCCACAAACACAACGTGACTATGCCTATCATCAAGGAACAGCGTGGCCATGGTTAGGTGGCTTCTATATGGAAGCAAATTTGAAGCTCTACAAACGAACTCGGTTGAGTTTTATCGAGCGTCAGATGGTAGGATATGAAGATGAAATGATACGCCATTGCTTGGGTACAATCCCAGAGTTGTTTGATGGAAATCCGCCCTTTAGTGGTCGTGGTGCCATCTCGTATGCCATTAATGTGGCTGAGATTCTGCGGGCACTTGAGTTATTGGAAAAGTATAAATATTAATAAAGGAGGACGAACAGATGAAAGTATTAATGTTTGGATGGGAGTATCCTCCTCATATCTTAGGTGGTTTAGGCACTGCAAGCTTTGGTATTACGGAAGGTCTGCATGCACAAGGCGACATGGACATCACTTTCTGCTTGCCAAAACCTTGGGGCGATGAAGACCAATCGAATGCCCATATTCTGGCAATGAACAATGTGCCTGTGGTATGGCATGATGTAGATTACGACTATGTCAAAGGAAGAATAGGAGCGATTACCAGTCCCGAGGAGTATTATCAGCTACGTGACCATATTTATGCTGATTTCAGTTACATGCAAGTGAATGATTTGGGATGTATAGAGTTCTCTGGAAGGTATCCTGATAATTTGCATGAAGAAATCAATAACTATTCTATTGTGGCAGGTGTGGTGGCACGTTCAAGGGATTTTGATATTATCCACGCACACGATTGGCTTACTTATCCAGCCGGAATTCATGCTAAGCAGGTGAGTGGCAAACCGCTTTGCATCCATGTGCATGCTACAGACTTTGACCGAAGTAGAGGAAAAGTTAATCCCACGGTGTATGGCATTGAGAAAAATGGGATGGACTATGCGGACTGTATTATGTGCGTGAGCGAACTGACTCGACAAACCGTTATTCACCAATATCATCAAGATCCACGCAAATGTTTTACGGTGCACAACGCTGTCTATCCACTTCGACAAGAGTTGGAAGATATTCCACGACCCAATCATGAAGGAAAAGAGAAGGTGGTGACATTCTTAGGAAGGTTGACGATGCAGAAAGGTCCCGAGTATTTTGTCGAAGCTGCGAACATGGTGTTGCATCGTACGCATAACATCAGGTTTTGTATGGCTGGGTCGGGCGACATGATGGACCAGATGATTTACTTAGCTGCAAAGCGTGGTATTGCCGACCGTTTTCACTTTCCCGGCTTCATGCGTGGTAAACAAGTCTACGAATGCCTGAAAGCCTCTGATGTATATGTGATGCCATCTGTTAGCGAACCATTTGGTATCTCGCCACTCGAGGCGATGCAATGTGGCACACCTTCCATCATTTCCAAGCAAAGTGGATGTGCAGAAATATTGCACAATTGTATCAAGGTAGACTACTGGGACATCAATGCTTTAGCAGATGCCATGTATTCTATTTGCCACAATGAAAGCTTGTTCAAATATCTTCAAGAAGAAGGCAAGCGAGAAGTTGACCAGATTACTTGGGAAAAAGTAGGATTGTGGATTCGAGAACTTTACGAACGCACGATGGGATGGCGATAAGTTCTATCCAAAAGAAAAGATATTCATCAGTATAAATGAAAAACTCATTAGATCATGAAAACAATTTGTCTTTATTTCGAGATACACCAAAACATACAACTGAAACGTTATCGCTTTTTTGATATTGGTACCGATCATTACTATTATGACGACTACGAGAATGAGCGTATGATGACCGAGATTGCAGAAAAGTCTTATATGCCAGCTTTGAACACCTTGTTAGACATGATTCATTCAAGCGATAAGTACTTCAAGGTAGCATTCTCTGTGTCGGGTGTGGCAATGGAACAAATGGAAATCCACGCCACACAGGTATTAGAAAAGTTGCAAGAGCTGAATGAAACAGGCTGTGTGGAATTCTTGGCAGAACCCTATTCGCATGGATTAGCATCCTTAGCCAATGAAGAAAGTTTTGCAGAAGAAGTGAAACGGCAATGTCAGAAGATGCACGAATACTTTGGACAATATCCTAAAGTCCTGCGCAACTCGTCGCTCATTTATAGTGACGATATTGGATTACAGGTAGCAAATATGAGCTTTGAGGGCATGTTGACAGAGGGAGCGAAGCACGTATTGGGCTGGAAGTCTCCTCATTACCTTTATCATTGTGCCTTGGCACCCCAACTCAAGTTGCTGTTAAGAGATGTTGGAATGAGTGATGATATTTCTCTACGCTTCAACAACAGAGACTGGCCGGGCTATCCGTTGTTTGCCGATCATTATATAGATCGCATTGCGGATCTACCAGAACGTGAGCAAGTAGTCAATATCTTTATGAACTTGTCGGCTATTGGAATTGCACAACCTCTGAACTCCAATATCTTAGAGTTCTTCAAAGCGTTGCCAGCCTGCGCCAAGAAAAAGAAAATCACTTTTTCTACACCGAGTGAGATATGCGCCAATATCAATACTGTTGATGCGTTAGACGTGCCTGATACGTTGAGTTGGTATGATGAAGAACGCGATGTGAGTACTTGGTTGGGAAATCCCATGCAGCGTGAAGCTTTTAATAAGCTCTATAGTGTTGCAGATAGGGTTCGCATTGCCAACGATCCACGTATTAACCAAGACTGGGATTACCTACAGGCGAGCAATAACTTCAGGTTTATGACCACAAAATCATCTGCTGTAGGTTTCAATCGTGGCATTTATAGCAGTGCTTTTGATGCCTTTACCAATTATATGAATATCTTAGGAGATTTTATCAATCGCGTAAATACTTTGTATCCTGAAGATATCGATAATGAAGAGTTGAACTCTCTACTCACTACGATAAGAAATCAAGGCGAGGAGATTGTGATGAAAGAGAAAGAAATATTGCGGTTGCAAAACAAGATAGAGAAGATTGAAAAAGAGAGTGGTAAGTTGCGTGCCAAGTTGGAAGATAAAGAGAAAACAACCAACGACAAGCCTGCCACTACTAAAGTAGAAGAGAAGTAATTCGATTTGCAACCGGGCATCTATAGAATGCCTACTTCAAGAAAATAGCCAGTTGAGAAGAAAATACTTTTCAACTGGCTACTTTGGTACGCTCGGCATGAGCATTATCTAACGGGTGGAAGTCCCGAGTAAGCCCTAATAGCGGGAATTACATAGCCAAAGGCAAGGGTGTTCATCGTGAGGTGAAATCTGAAGGAAGCCGGCGGCAAACATCTGGCCTAACGAACAGAAACTTCATATAAGGCATATGACCATGGATAAGATTGCCAGACAAATCAAAGTCCCATAGCTATTCGGAATGGTCGGTGTAAATGAAGTAGGTATAAGATGGAAAGATAATGTTCTTATCCGAGGAGGTC
>NZ_JRPQ01000133.1 GCF_000762405.1 Hoylesella timonensis S9-PR14
CGTAACCATGGCTGCTGCACACTCCGCAGGATTATTTTGCTTTTGGGGCTTCGCCCCGTCCCTGCTNATAACNTTGGNTGCTNAACATTCCGCTGGATTATTTTCCTGTTCGGGCTTCGCCCCTTATTGCTTGTATTGTGATTACTACACATTGCCCTGGGCTGTATTCCCTTTGGGGCTTCGCCCCGTCCTTGCTCGTAACCACAGTTGCTGCACATTGCACTATTCGAACATCGTTCCACTATTGCTCGTAACCATGGCTGCTGCAATACCCGATATTCTCTTGGTTCATGGAATGTACTGTTTGCCGCAACAGGATTTCACGAGTTTTCACAACACGTTCATGTCGTTCCGTGTCATTCCGTTGCTACGATGAGAAATATTATTTCTGCTGCCTTATTTGCCTTAAATTCTGTTGTTATACCTTGAACAAAGGGTTTGCTTGCCGCAAAGACGGGCTGAAAGCCCAATAAGAATACAGCCCAGGGCAGCGCCCTGGGTA
>NZ_JRPQ01000134.1 GCF_000762405.1 Hoylesella timonensis S9-PR14
CTTTGATGATGATACCGTGGTGAAGATGCACCAAAAGCAGGTAGCTGTACGTGGTACTGCTGATGTATATTCAGGAATGTACAAACGTAACTTCACGGAGGAAAATGCGGAGCTACGCATCACGACCAACGAGAAGCGTCAACCAATCCTTACCATCAATGGTCTATCTGTTCCTGATTGGTGCGAGCAGAAGTGGCAACAACTCATTCATCGTAACCGTTCACAACGACTGTAATCGCCTTTTTCTTTCGCTGACAAGAAGAAAAACACGAAAGAACGCTCACTTTTCCACACAAAGTGTTACTTTTGCAACTGAAATAGTGAGTGTTCTATACGACCTGCATCTAATCGCAGAACCTTGTAATCTGGCCATCTAGTCCGAAATCATATTTTTAGGGGAGCAAACTATTTTTGCCTTACTGGGTGGTCAATAATTCTCGCCCTGACGAGTTTATTTTCTTGACTTTTTCATAAGGTATTGGGAGGAATATAAAGTTCTACAACTTTAAACTACCCTGCTAAAGTATTAAAAATAATTGGTAGCATATAATATGGGTAGTAGCAACTACATAGCAACAGCAAATAACTATGTTATAGAAAGAAAAAAAGTAGGTTTGTAACAGTAAAATAAACACCAACCTGTTGTCTAAAATGGGGAGGATACTAAAGGAATAAATTAATATGTCACAAAAGGGAAGCGTATTTCAAAAAGGAGGAGGTGGGACAAACTTTGAACAACTCGTTCAAACGGCGTTTCTTACAACTCTTATCATTCATGGTAATGCTCCATGTCTTGATTCTGGTGAATTATCGGAGGTTGCACTACAAGTAACTAACAGAGGCTATGAAACTGATGATTTTATGGTTACGGCAAAATCAGCAAGTGGTGAACATCGTATATTGATTCAGGTAAAACACGATATATCATTTACTGTTGATAATGAAATATTCAAAGAGGTAATTAATGCTTTTTGGAAAGACTATAATAATACTTCAGTTTTTGACAAATCAAAAGATAAACTTATTATTATAAAGAATGGTTTAACTAAAGATGAAAGAAATCATCTTAAATCGCTTTTTAATTGGGCAAAAAATCACGCAACAGAAGCAGATTTTATTACCGAAGTAAACAGGATAAAAGGAAAGAAAGACCGATTAGATGTTTTTCGTGAGGTGCTAAAAGAAGCAAATAAAAATACATATTTGACAGATAAAGAACTTTGGGAGTTTTTGAAATGTGTTGATGTTTTGGAATATGATTTCCTAAACGAAGGGAGTATTGATAAAACATATTTTCTCAATCTGATTAAACTCAGTAAAAACAAAAATTCGGCAACAACCGAAAAGGATATTTGGGACAGTATTTTTGCTTATGTTGCTACGCTTAATCCAAATGGTGGAAGTGTGACACTTGAAAGTATTAAAGATAAAGATTTCTTTCAGCATTTTGATAACACACATTTAACTCCATACTTCAAAGCCGTTGAAAAACTTAAATCAGACAGCAATGAGATCTTACGACCAATAAAAACTTATATTGGAAAAGGAGAAAACGAATTTCATTTACAACGATCAGAATTAAGAGAAAAAATTTTAGTTGGTCTAAGTAATTCCCAACTAACGATTGTGACAGGAAAACCTGGAGTTGGGAAATCAGCTGAAATCAAAGAGATCCTTGAAAAAGATTATCCTAATGCAAGTGTGTTTGTTTTCAGAGCAGACCAATTCAATGAATCTACGCTCGCCAATGTTTTCTCAAGTCAAGGGGTAAATGAAACAATACAAAATATTTTCTCATGTATCTCCCTTATTCCTGAAAAAATTATTTTCGTTGATAGCTTGGAAAAGCTATTGGAAGCAGACCCCGAATGTGCTTTTAAACAGTTATTAGCGTTACTTAAAGAGCACCCAGAAATTAAATTAATTGCTTCGTCACGGAAATATGCGATTGATTTAATTACATTAAAATTTGGTATTGATAAAGACAATATATGTATAATTGACATTCCAACGCTTAATGAAGAAGAATTAAAACTTGTAGCTGAAAAGTTTCCGCAGTTAAATAGTGTTCTAAAAAACGACAAAGTCAAAAAGTTGTTGCAAAGTCCAAAATATTTGGACTTCTCAATCTTAGCAATTAGTAAAACAAACGATGATTATGCTAATGTTTCGCAGACAGAGTTTAAAGACAAGTTATGGAATTCATTAGTTGTAGATTCAACCAATACAAAAAAATGGACTTCCACTTAAACGTGAAGAAGCCTTTAAAGAAATTGCAGTAAAGAGAGCAAAGGAAATGAAACTCTTTACTAAACCTGATAAGTCTGATGCAGAGGCTATAGCTTGTTTAGAAAATGATGAAATTGTATTTCAAGAAAACAACAACAGAAAGTATTCTCCCACTCACGATATATTAGAAGATTGGGCATTAGTAAAATATGTTTCTTCAAAGTTTGAAGACTTTCCAAATCCAAAAGATTTTTTCAACAATTTAGGAAACGAGCCGGCTATTAGACGAGCATTTCGTCTTTGGGTGGAAGACTATTTAATTGACAACAATGGTAAAATAAATGAACTGATCAAGGTAACAATTGCTGACCAAACTATTGAGAAATATTGGGCAGATGAATTGTTGGTAGCTGTATTTAAGTCAGAAAACAGTAATTCATTTTTTACTTCTTTTGAAAAAGAACTTCTTGAAGACAACTCTGTTTTCTTCAATAGATGTTTGCATATCATAAAAACTTGCTGCAAAGAAAACGACCAAAAAACGAACAACAGCAATTTGCTTTTGCCGATTGGTTCGGGTTGGAAAGAAGCATTGTTTTTTATTCAAAAGAACAATACTCAATTAGAATCAATAAAACTTACAATACTCAATTTTCTCACTAATTGGTATTACCGATTACTTTTTCAATACAAAAAAATTGAAAACGCAGAATTAGAGGCGGCAAAATCTATTGTCCTAACCTATTTGAAAGAAGTTGAAGAAGAAAAAGAATTTTGGCAAGATGAAAATGTCAAAGGTAAATCATCAAACTTGATTTCAATTTTATTTGATTTGGCTTCAATTTCAAAGGAAGAAATTAAACAACTTATTGCAAGAGCATTTACCAAGAAAGAAAATCGGGAATCTTGGAGATTAAATTCTTTTTACGAAAATGTAATTGAAAGTTGTCTTTCAGGTATAGGAAACCAGCGTTTGATAAAAGAATTGCCTGAATTGATTATTGAAACAGCTTGGAAAAATTGGAAATATATACCACCAAAAGAATCTTATTATCCAAATGAAATTAGATTTATATCAAGACACTCTTTGCGTGATGAGGAATGTTGGGGAATAAGAGATAGACATTCCTTTTTCCCTTCGGGAATTTACAAAACGCCTTTTTACAATTTATTGTGGATTCACCCAATCGTTGGTTTGAAGTTCATCATTGATTTTTTCAATTATTCGGTTGAATTTTATGTAAACGCTACTTGTGAATATAAGCATAAAATTTCTCAAATTGAAATAGAACAGAATGACGGAACAAAAACAAAACTATATGCGGCGTGGGAATTATGGGCGGCTTACAGAGGTTTAAGCGTTACAAACTACGCGTTGGAATCATTGCTAATGAGCCTTGAGAAGTTTTTATTAGAAACGGCTAAAAGAAAGACAGATGTTAGTAGAGAGAACTTGAAGTTTATATTTGATTATGTTCTTAAAAACAGCAATAATGTTGCTCCATTAGCAGTTTTAACGAGTGTTGCTATTGCTTATCCCAGAGAAGTTGAAGAAGCGATGTTGCCTTTATTGTCTGTCAAGGAATTTTATGAGTGGGATTTAAGTCGAGCACTTGAAGAATACTCTTCGTTTGCCACAATGGATTATGATATTTCATTTGCACAAAAAGAGCGTTTGGAATCAAATCAACTTCCACATAGAAAAAAATATCAAAGAGGGCTTCGAGATTTTATTTTAGACTATCAATTTAATGTTAGAAAATTAAATAAAGAAATTCACCAAATAATTGACAAACTAAAAGCACGAAATGATGGTAAAGATGTTATATGGAAAAAGAATTTAATTGAAATGGATATCAGAAACCATAAAGTTGGAGAATATGATGAAAAACTTGGTGGTTTTCCTATTCAACCTGAATACGATGATGAAGTTGTAAAGTTTATTGAATCCAATAAAGAAAGTTTTGAAGCAGATACAAAGTCTTTGAATATTTCAGGACAACTTTCAAAAACTTACGAAAAGAAAGAAATTATTGATTTTTCATTTTGGTTATCTTGCTATGAACAATATTCTTCATCAAGATCCTTAAATATTCTTTATGACAGACCAATCACGTTAGCTGTATTAGGACTGAGAGATTTTGCAACAAACATAAATGAAGAGCAAAAAACAAAGTGTATAAAAATAATTACTGATGCAACAACTTCTATTCTTCAAGATACATTTAGCAGAGATTATAGCCTTAATATGAGTGTCAGCATAATGGAAAAAGAAATTGCTTTATCTTCTTTCCATTTACTTTTGCAAAATGTTGATAACGAAGAAGATAAAAACGGCATAATAGCTACAATGATTTATATGCTATTCGCACCGTTCCACGACCACGAATTTGACAAAATCATACGATACTTTAGAGAAGTATTTTTCAAACAATTTCCTAATGAAGCAAAAAGAGTTTGGCTTGGTCTCATTATGTATTCTAATTTCAAAAAAGCAAATCCTAATTTCTATGGAAATCAAGATGAAAAAAGTTTAAAAAAGGAAAATGATTTTGTTCAGGAAATTGCATCTAACAAAAACTTAAAATTAGACCTTGCAGAAATAAGTTTAGAAAAATCAGAAGGTTATTTATTGGCAAGAGCTTTTGTAATTACGCCATATGACACAGCAGATAAAGATTTTACACATTTCATAAACCACATATTACCGATAGTTATTGGCGACTTAACTAAAGAAGAAGATTTTTCATATAACAGAGGAAGAGAATCTCGACAATTTCATCACGAATCAATTTCAGATATTGAACAATATCTTGCCAATTTATTTTTGGGCGCAAATTTTGATTTTTCAAAATCTGTTTTAACTACATTGGTCAATTCACTGTCAAAAAATACGCAAAGACAAAGATTTGGAAGAGACGATTTGCTCCAATTTGTGAATAATACTTTGGATTATTTTGTATTGAAATTATATGACAATGGAAATTCAAAAATTGACCAAACAAAATACTCACAGCAACAGACCAACTTTTGGAATCTATGGGAAGTTCTGTTTGATTTAATCCCAAGTGATGGAACACACCCGCTAATTCAAAAACTTTTGTTGGACATTAGATATTTGCTATGGGATTATCAAGATAATCCGAATGAAAGTGATTGGAGTGTTTTAAATGGGAAAAAAGATTTTTATAAAAAAGTGTTTCTTGAAAAAGGGAAAAACAATGCTTCATCAGTAATAAACGTGTTTTCTACAATTGGAGGAAAAGAATTTTTGCCCGAAGGAATAAGTTGGCTGTCAAACCTTTTCAAATCAAATAACATCGCCTCTTTGTCATTGACATCTGTGTCATCGGAGAGAATGATAAAGCGACTTTTCTATAATCATATTTCAAAAATCAAAAAAGACAAAACTCTAATAGATGACTATGTTTGGATTTTAAACCGGATGGTTGATTTGGGTTCGTCAGAAGCATATTTATTTATAGAAAATGTAATTACGTATAAAAGCATTAAGTAAACTGCGAGTAGAAGGAACATTCTACTCGTTCTTTGGAAACGCTGAACTTGAGCGTATTACGGAATTAGAGAAAGAAGGTAGGACAACAACGCCCCTCAAAGAGAAAGAGAAAAACGAAATCCGTAGGAAGGTGATTCTCTTATAGGATACCATCAAGGGAAAAGACAAAACAATCTCAAAACAACAACGAGAAATCAAGGTCTATGAAGAGGAGCTAAGTTTTATCCAGAGATTCTTTAATAGCTTCTACCTCTTTTGTGCAATATTTGTTTGATGCTCCGCAAGATGGCTTCTATGATGGCACCATAGTAAAGATGCACCAAAAGCAGGTGGCGATACGAGTACGGCAACAGCTCATTCATCGTAACCGCTCACAACGACTATAATCGCATTTTTCTTTCACTGACAAGAAGAAAAACATGAAAAAACGCTCACTTTTCCTCGAAAATGGTTATCTTTGTAAGTGAAATAGTGAGCGTTCTTTGGCTATTCAAAATATTGTGTATCAGTACACTTCGCTCATTTCTAAATCGTTACCTATACGACCTGTGTTTTATCGCAGAGCCTTGTAATTTAAGCATTTAGACCGAAATCATATTTTTACCTTGGACAGCCGGTCTATAGTCAAGTATTAAAGTTACTCGACAAGGAGAAAATTCTTCAAATAAGCCGCGAAACGAAAGGAAGCGAGGCTTATGTGAAGCGTTTTGACGGTTACCAACATCTTGTCGTAATGTTGTTCGGCATCCTCAAACACTTTGATTCTCTGCGCGAACTTGAGATAGGCATGAAGGCGGAGGCTCACAAGCTCGCACACCTCGGAATGAACTATCTTGTTCGTCGCAGTACGCTTGCTGAGGCCAATATACGCCGTCCTCAGGAGTTCTTTGCAAGTGTCTATGCATATCTACTGAAGAAGTATGCCAAGTTTTTAGCGGACAGCCGCCCTGCCAAGAGTTATAAGGGGCAGACGCACGAGCCTAAAGACTGGGAGAAGCTGCTTTACATGATGGATTCCACCACAATAACGCTCTTCGACAACATACTCAAAGGGGTTGGGCGGCATCCGAAATCAGGCAAGAAGAAAGGCGGCATGAAAGTGCATACGGTTATGAAGTATCATGTCGGCGTGCCGATGGTGGTGCAGCTCACATCCGCCGCTAAACACGACCATTACCTGCTAAAAGAGGTGCATCTGCCAAAAGACTCCACTTTGGCAATGGATCGTGGTTATGTCGACATAGCACAATTCCAACGTCTTACAGAAGAAAGCGTTTGCTACGTGACAAAAATGAAGAAAAACCTTAAGTATGAGGTACTTGAATCCGTTATGTACGTCAATACAGAGGGACTTGTGGCACATATTGACCAAAAAGTACGTTTTACAAGAGGGGAACTCATCCATGAGGCACGAAGGGTGGAGATATTTTATACCCGCAAGAAACCAGTTGTGCTATTGACCAACAACTTTGACTTCACGATTGAGGACATTGCTGAAATTTACCGCTTAAGATGGGCTATCGAGTCGTTATACAAACAACTTAAACAGAACTTCCCGCTTCATTTCTTCTATGGGGACAGCGTCAACGCCATACAAATACAGACATGGGTTGTTCTGATAGCCAATCTGCTGATAACGGTTCTGTCGAGAAGCATCAAGAGGCATTGTGCATTTTCGCAAGTTGTTACCATGGTACGGCTTATGCTTATGTACTACGTCGATTTTATTGCATTTATGGAAAATCCCGAAAAAACTTGGAATGATTTCCTTGCAAAGGAGATGCAAAAAGCGCCGCCAGAACCAAGTCTTTTCGATTAAGAGGGGGCTTACTTTTGAAAAAATAAACCCCGAAGTCCAATTTTACTGGGCTTCGGGGAGGATATTTATGCTCTTTTGAGTTTTACCGGACAGCTATAAATTAAAATTTAAATACAGGACGTATAAAACAGCCTCCCAGTGCAGTTCGGTGCCATTGTAAGTATTGCTTACCCTTAATATCATATAACCACAAAAATGATGACTGNGAATTCTCGGAAACATTAATCCAATAACGGGATGGTTGCCAATCGNGATACGGTGGTAGGNATNCNATAAAACAATCATGATAAACCTCGTCTTCACCATACCGTTCTGTTGATTCCATAAAATCATTAAGTCTTCCATAGTCCCACGGTTGGGTTGTATAATGTGGTTTATTACTATATTTAGTACCGCCAAAAGCATCAAATATTAAATCAAANTCTTTGAATCTTGGNACATACCATTGGGTCCAAGATGGCGCTACTTTCTGATATTCAGAAAGGTATGTGTCTACTNTCTCCAATTCCTCTANTAAAAACAAGTTGGNTCTGTCCNGGCTTTTTAGATTNCGCAAAGATATGGCAAGNCCATGTTTNCTATAAGGTGCAGGTCCGTTACCATTATCACTTATATATGCAATCATGGCAACAGGTTTCTCACCTGCATTGTCTGCTTCTTCACAAGT
>NZ_JRPQ01000135.1 GCF_000762405.1 Hoylesella timonensis S9-PR14
CTTTGATGATGATACCGTGGTGAAGATGCACCAAAAGCAGGTAGCTGTACGTGGTACTGCTGATGTATATTCAGGAATGTACAAACGTAACTTCACGGAGGAAAATGCGGAGCTACGCATCACGACCAACGAGAAGCGTCAACCAATCCTTACCATCAATGGTCTATCTGTTCCTGATTGGTGCGAGCAGAAGTGGCAACAACTCATTCATCGTAACCGTTCACAACGACTGTAATCGCCTTTTTCTTTCACTGACAAGAAGAAAAACATGAAAAAACGCTCACTTCTGCTCGCAAAGTGTTACCTTTGTATCTGAAACAGTGAGCGTTCTTTAGTTATTCAAAATATTTTGTATCAGTGACTGCGCTTTTCTGTCGAAATAAAAAGCAAAACAATTACCTCCAAACCGAAGCGGAAGGAGTGGTTGAATAAACAGATAGATAGACAAACTCTAAGAGATGTCTCAATATAGCTTCTCATATAACTACAATTCGCTGAATGATGCCTTCAATGCAGTGAATAGGAAGGGAAAGATGCAGAAAAAGTATCTTTCACGTGAATATTTGGAAGTAGCTCAAAAGTATCGTGATATGAGAAAGGAGTTAAATGAGATATTGAGAAAGAAAAAGGCAGAGCGTACGGAGGAAGAAACGAACCATGTTGACTACTTAAAGCAATCGATGAAGGAGAATGCTAAGCAACAGAAAGCCTTGCTTCAAGAGCATCTTAACAGAGTATCTTCAAATATTTTATCTAGTAGTTTTCGTTTCACCCTCACACCAGATGCTTCAGAAAATCCGCTGAAACCAGTTTATTCTATTGGAACTACAGCTGAAGAGTTTTTCGCAATGCAAGTCCTTTGCAGGAATGTGAAAAAGCTGTTTAAGATATCTATGTCAAGTCGCAATGAGATACTTTCTCAGTTAAAGATGTTGTTGAGGGAGGATAAGAGCAGGTACTATGTAATCCGAACGGATGTTCGTCACTGCTTCGAGTCGATTCCGCATGATAAATTGTTTGAGTATTTGGAGGGGAACAATCTGCTTGACATAAAGAGTAAATCGCTCTTGCGCGGACTCATACGTAAGGAGTTTGAAACCAAGAATTTGCGCCCAGTTATAAAGACTCCACAAACAGGTATTCCACGAGGATGTGCTATCAGTTCACTACTGTCCGAATTATATTTGTCCAAGATAGATGATGTGATTAGGCGTACTCTGCCAGGAATAGTCTTCATGGCAAGATATGTGGATGATATTATTGTTGTTGCACATCCAGATCTAGACGAAGAGCACCACTGGCCATTAGATGATTATGTCAAAGCTCTAACTGATGCGTATGCTAAAAATGGTTTGACAATTCACACACCTACAGATGGGACGAACAAATGCTATACTTATGACTCCCAAGCTACAACAAGCCTAAAATTCGATCTTTTAGGATATACCATACAGTCTATCAAAGGAAATAAGGATAAGCAAGGCTTTTTTTCTTTGTCGAAAAATAAAAAGCAAAGGATATCAAATCGCATAACAAAGACCTTTCAGAAATTTGGTATTTTGTTAAATACAGTTTCTTACGATATTGCAGCTCATTACCTGTTTGATGCATTACATGTGTTGACATGCAATATCAATCTGTATAACGCCAAGCGAGGAGTGAAGGTGGGTATATTTTACTCAAACCAATTGCTGGACAACATAAAAGACCTGGAGAAATTAGATAGGCTACTTCAACATAGCTGTGGACAAATATCATTGAAAGGTAAAGCGTTTATAGATCCTGCTAAACAGCCACAAATTGAAGCAACTCTGAAGAAACAGCTTAAGCAAGTATCTTTTGTTAAAGGTTTCGCAATGCCTCATAAGCGATATAAGATAAAGAAAAGTAGACTGCAAATGATTAAACAATCGTGGGTATGAGAAAGAGGAAAAAGATAAAGCTTAGCTATAGCAAAGAGCGGGTACTCTTTTCTGATGTCTTGCCCTATGAGTGTCCTATAATATTCTCAAACCGATATTTGTATCGATTTCTTGCCAAATATTTATGGGTTGGTGGAGAACAAATGGTTGATAATATTATGTGCAATGTTTTAGAGCAATCTAAACGTTTAGAAGAAAAGGATGCGAATGCTTTTGCTGCACTGCTATTTGGATGTTATGAAAAGGGTAAAAGAATAGGTGTACTACAACATCGACCAAATGCTCTATTCTACCCCTATCAATTCAATATCGCTCACAAGGCGAATAAGAACAGAACGTTGTCTATTATACATCCATATAACCAGTGGCAAGTAGTAGAGTTTTATGATAAGTATAAATATTCCATACTCTATCTTTGCCATCAGAGCAAATACTCTCTTCGCAAACCACGCAAGATAGCGCAATACTTTTACTACAGAGATCGGCTCCACCGGAAGTTGTCAGGTCATGAGAGTGATAAAGTTGAATTGTTCTTCAATGAATATGAGAACTTAAAAACTTATTTCAGTTACGAGAAGTACTCAAATATATACAAATTCTATGAGGATTACAGATACCAACGAGCAGAAAAGAAATTCAAACATCTTGTGAAGTTCGATTTACAGAGCTGTTTCGACAGTATTTACACCCACACCATAAGCTGGGCGACTGCAGGAGGGGCGGACAAGGTGAAGGTTTTGCCCGGATATCATGGTTCATGGCTTGGTGATGCATTTGACAATCTAATGCAGTCGGTCAATGCTCGTGAAACTAATGGTATTGCAATAGGTCCGGAGTTCTCTCGAATCTTTGCAGAGATTATACTTCAGTATATAGACCAAAAGGTTGAGCAGGAACTATTGGAAGAAAAGCTTTGTCAGAAATCTAACTATGAGTGTTATCGGTATGTTGACGACTATTTTCTCTTCTATAATGACGAAAAGGATAGGGGACTCTTCATGGAAAGTCTAACTAAATGGCTAAAGGAATTCAAAATGCAGATTAGTCCGTCTAAAACAGAAGAGTTTGAAAGACCTTTCATAACAAAGATTACAATAGCCAAACAGAGAATTGATCATTTATTTAGTGATATATTCTCGACTCCACTTTGGGAAGAAGTAGAATCAAATTTGGATGTGGAGAAAGAAGATGAAACTGAAGACGAAAATTCGGATAAAGACAGGGAAATACTATATAAGAAATTCAATATATACCTGTCTGCAAATAGCGTAAATACTCAAATAAAAGCAATAGTTAGGGAATGTGGAATAGAATATCGCGATATAGCAAACTATCTGCTTGAGAAAATGAGCCAACGCCTTGACGCTTTTCTTAATCGATATGAAATAGGCTTCAAGAAATATGAGCGCCTGATGTCTAAAGAGAATACCAATAAGGATGAGGTTGAACTTCTAGCACAAGGAGTACAAAGGAAGCTTACAAGTTTTCTAGTATCTCTGATTGATGTAACGTTCTTTGTTTTCAATAGCAACAGACAGGTAAACACTACATTGAAATTGCAGAAGATAATGAATACCATTGTTATCTATGCAAAACGGCATGGTGATTTTAAAACTAATCCAGAGGTTAGATTCCAAACAATAAGCAAGGATATTATCTTTAAGAAGATTCAAGACGAAATCGCCTTGGTGCTGGCTACAACAGATTCGCATCGTAACACTTTGCATGAAAGTCTTTATCTGTTAATATTAGTCAAAGAGTTAGGTTCTGCATATCTGTTTTCACCTGAAGTTATCAAATCATTCATTGAAAAGAGTGAATTGCAGTATAACTTGTTCGCATGTATTATATTGATGTATTACTATGCGAACCACAAGTGTTATGATACACAAAAGACTTTATTGAAAGAAAATATTTTAAAAAAGTATCGGCTTGTTGCGGAGCAAGAGCGTAAACGCAATTCGGAACTCACGATTCTCACGGCGGATATGATGACTTGTCCCTTTGTAGATGATGCATACAAACAAAGCCTTCTTACATTGATGGGCATTACTAAGACGGAAGATCAACGGATGATATTGCGCTTTGCTAAAAAGCAAAAGTACATCTTCACTCGCTGGACAATGTTTAATTTGAATAAAGAATTACAGGCAAAGATTTCACAGGAAGTATATTCGTAGCTTCTGTAACAGCTGTTGGTCCAACCACTCTTTCACACACATAACCTTCAAGCTAGCCGAAACGACGCAGGAAGTTACGTTTTCCAAAATGGTTGGTTAGGATTGTACCGAATGTGAAATCTTTCCTTTTTATGGCGTGTCCATCGTATTCATTGTTTAAAGCTCACGCACAAAGAATAACACCCGACAATGAATGAAGAATGGATACCTTATTTCTAATTCATATTTCCGATTAATGTAAGCAGAAGTGGCAACAACTCATTCACCGCAACCACTCACAACGGCTGTAATCGCTTTTTCTTTCATCAACAAAGAAGAAAAACGCGAAAGAACGCTCATTTTTCCACGCAAAGTATTACCTTTGCAACAGAAACAGTGAGCGTTCTTTGGTTATACACAACAATGAACTTTCATGCACATTGCTCATTTCTAAATCGTTACCTACACAACTTGCATTCCTTTGCAGAATCTTGTGCTTTAGGAACTTAGCCCAAAATTATATTTTATTACCGGACAGCAATAGAATAGAATAATCTCCCCTAAATAGCAAAAATGCTACTTGGGGGAGTATTTTATGTACGCTCGGCATGAGCATTATCTAACGGGTGTAAGTCCCGAGTAAGCCCTAATAGCGGGAATTACATAGCCAAGAGCAAGGGTGTTC